>CALDMI010000277.1 GCA_937914815.1 uncultured Clostridia bacterium | reverse complement strand
CTCACACCTATACCGGATATGAAAACAAAGTAAAAATCAGCATAGAAAAAATAGTGGAAAACCGCGGTCTCGGTCACCTTATTTACGATGTCAAGGTTCCTGTGGAGACACACACCGAAACAAACGATAAGGGTGAGGAAAAGGTTGTAGAGACAAAGGTCTTCCCGAGCTATGTTTTCGTCAAGATGACAATGACCGACGAAAGCTGGCATGTTGTACGAAACATCACCGGCGTAACAGGATTTGTAGGTCCCGGGTCGGAGCCTACCCCGCTCTCCGATGCTGAAGTGGAAATGTTCAATGTGGAAATCCACAATGACGAATTCAGATTCAAGATCGGCGATACGCTCAAGGTTGTATCCGGAGCCTTTGACGGCTACTCGGGTACACTGCAGGAGATATCCGAGGACAAGAAAACTCTTGTTATTCTCGTATCTACCGAAAAACACGACATTCCGATTATGGTTGACACAAAGGATGTCGTGCTCGCATAACAGCAGATTATGCAAAAAAGTGGGAGGGAGAAAAATTCATTCAATTCTCCCGTTGAAATACCACATTTGGAGGTTAAATTAAAATGGCTAAAAAGATAACCGGTTACATTAAATTACAGCTTCCTGCCGGAAAGGCAACTCCCCAGCCCCCCGTAGGACCCGCTCTCGGACAGTACGGTGTATCGATCCCCAACTTCACAAAGGAATTCAATGACAGAACGAAGAACGACATCGGTCTCGTAATACCGGTAGTCATTACCGTCTATGCCGACCGTTCCTTCACATTCATCACCAAGACTCCCCCTGCCGCCGTTCTTATCAAGAAGGCATGCGGCATTGAGACCGCTTCCGCTACCCCAAATAAGACGAAGGTAGCCAAACTCACAAAGGAGCAGGTACGCAAGATCGCAGAGACAAAAATGCCCGACCTCAACGCCGCTTCCATAGAAGCAGCAATGAGCATGGTTGCCGGCACTGCCCGCAGCATGGGTGTCACTGTCGAGGACTGATAGAGGAGGAATGAGAAATGGCTAAAATGGGTAAGAAATATAAGGCATCTGTCGAACTCTTCGACAAGAGAAAGATGTACGACAGCGAAGAGGCGGTCGCTCTCGTCTGCCAGACCGCAAAGGCAAAGTTTGACGAAACGGTTGAAATACACATCCGCCTCGGCGTTGACTCCCGTCACGCTGACCAGCAGGTCAGAGGCGCGGTAGTACTCCCCAACGGTACCGGTAAAACAGTAAGAACCCTTGTTTTCGCAAGAGGTGACAAGGCTGCTGCCGCTCTTGCCGCAGGTGCTGATTATGTAGGCGCAGAGGAGTATGTCCAGAAGATCACATCCGAGAACTGGTTTGATTTCGATGTTGTTATAGCTTCTCCCGACATGATGGGCGTTATAGGTCGTCTCGGTAAGGTGCTCGGTCCTAAGGGACTCATGCCCAACCCGAAGGCAGGAACCGTTACTCCCGATGTCGCAAAGGCTGTAACCGAGGCTAAGGCAGGTAAGATCGAGTACAGACTCGATAAGACCAACATCATTCACTGCCCTATCGGCAAGGCTTCGTTCGGTGCCGAGAAGCTCATGGAGAACTTCAATACGCTTGTCGGCGCAGTAATCAAGGCTAAGCCCGCTGCTGCAAAGGGTCAGTACATCAAGAGCTGCGTTATAGCAACCACGATGGGACCCGGCGTTAAGGTCAACTACGCGAAGCTCGGCTGATAACAGTCCGCAGTAATAAAACATAACAAAAAACCGTTTTATCCTGTACTCATTATGAGACATGGTAAAACGGTTTTTCTTTTTGAATTTTTATTGCTGTAGTTTGTAATTGTTTATGAATGATGCTTTCCTGCGCACGTTGCCCGTGCTTCGGAACCGCAACTTACATCTTTATTCCGATACGGGCGAACGCCGCCTCGTAATAAGGGTCAAGGTCGCGGAAAGCAATAGCAACCGCCGCGCCGTAAACTGCTTTCGGCTTCTCCGACATTATAAGCGCGGCACAGTTCCCCATTGACGAGCCGGTTGTAACTATGTCATCAAAAATTATTATTCTTTTGCCGTAAAGATCTACGGCTTTATTTATAAGTCTGAATTTTGCGTTTTTCCGACGCTCTTCCCCGTGTGTTTCCTTTTGCGCCTTCACAGATGAAGATGCGAAAAGGCGGATATACCCGGCGCCGAGCTTTTGTGCCACGGCTTTTGCAAGACTTTCCGCATGGTCGTAACCGTATTTCAGTATCGATTTTCTCCTGCGCGGAACAGCGGTCAGAATAAAATCCGAGGTTTTGCCTCCTGTGCCCGAGATTATTGTGCGAGAAAGCTCGTCAGCGAGAAAATCCACAACATCGCGACGATTCTCATGCTTTAAGCTGAATATCAGGTTGCTTCCGACATTCTCCTCTCCGGAATATCTGTAGCGATATACTTTGAAGAGCTTTCGCACACCGCATGACGCCAGATAATCATTTGTGCAGGTGCAATCCGGGAGATTCTGCGCGCATTTTGAACATCTGCGCTCTTTATATTCTGTGAGCTTTTCAGCACATGCGGAGCAAATTGCGCGCTCATCACGCTTGAGTTTTGTATGGCAGTATACACATTCCGGGCAGGAGATGTAAAATGTCACAGTATCAAGTGCCACCCGGATTCTGTCTCTCAATTTCATTTTGTTTCGCGCGGGTAGCTGTCTTTAAGTCCGACTATTCTGTTGAATACATCCGGATACTTTGTATCCTTTACAAAATATCCTGTGCGGACGAACTGGAATTTGTCAGACGGCTTTGCCTCCGTAAGCGAGGGCTCAACACGACAGTTTTCGATAACTGTTACAGAGTCACGGTTCAGGTAATCATCAAATGTTTTTCCTTCGGGAATATCAGCCACATTCTCGATATTGAAGAGAAAATCGTAAAGGTGCACTGTTGCAGTCCCGGCGTACTCGGAGGACATCCAATGAATGGTTCCCTTCACCTTTCTGCCGTCTGCCGGCATGCCATTTCCCGTTTCAAGATCGGCTGTACAATGTATCTCCGCGATCGTGCCGTCCGGATTCTTCATGACTTCATCACAGCGCACTATATACGCTCCCATGAGTCTGACCTCTCCACCCGGCTTCATACGGAAGAACTTCGGAGGCGGAACCTCGGCAAAATCGTCGGCATCTATAATTATCTCGCGCGTGAACGGAAGCCTGCGCGTGCCGTCTTCGGGATGATGCGGGTTATTTGCGACCTCAAAGTATTCTGTCTTATTCTCGGGGAAGTTGGTTATAACAACCTTTATAGGATGAAGTATTGCTATGCGGCGCGGAGCCGTATCGTCGAGTTCCTCGCGGATACAATGCTCGAGAAGCTCGTAATCGACGACGCTGTAAGCCTTTGCAACGCCTGCGCGCGCGACAAAATCAAAAATTGCCGACGGAGTGTACCCTCTTCTCCTTAAACCGCAGAGTGTGGGCATTCTCGGGTCGTCCCAACCGTCAACAAGGTGGGTCTCAACCAACTGACGAAGATATCTTTTCGACATTACCGTATGAGTAACATTGAGCCTTGCAAATTCTCTCTGCTTGGGCTTCACCCCGTTCACAAAGTCAAGGTCAACATTATTGATCACCCATTCATAAAGCGGACGGTGATTCTCAAACTCTATCGAGCAGAGAGAATGGGTTATCCCCTCCAGAGCATCCTGAATAGGATGTGCAAAGTCATAGAGCGGATATATGCACCACTTGTTCCCCTGTCTGTGGTGGCTCGTGTGAACAATACGGTATATTGCGGGGTCGCGCATGTTGATGTTGGGCGACGCCATATCTATTTTAGCACGCAGAGTTTTTGCTCCGTCGGGGAACTCCCCGTTCTTCATCCGGAGGAAGAGATCAAGGTTCTCTTCGACAGTCCGGTTTCGGTACGGGCTGTTCTTTCCCGGCTCGGTAAGTGTGCCGCGGTACTCCCTCATCTCATCCGGCGTGAGGTCGCATACATATGCCTTCCCGGACTTTATAAGTCCGAGTGCGAGCTCAAAGCACTTGTCAAAGCAATCGGAGCCGTAATATACCCCGCCTGTCGGCTCGCATCCAAGCCATTTGAGGTCTTCATATATGCTCTCTACATACTCGTTATCCTCTTTTGATGGGTTTGTATCATCGTAACGAAGATTAAAGAGTCCACCGTATTTTTTAGCGGTCATGGCATTTATCCATATCGCTTTAGCAGAGCCTATATGAAGATATCCGTTGGGTTCCGGCGGAAAACGCGTATGAACCTTGAGCGACGGGTTTTCTGCTATATCCTCGTCAATAATCTGGTGAATAAAGTTATTTTTGAGTTCTTCCATACCGATCTCACCTCTCTATATATTAATTACATTTCATAGCAATCAAGCCGGAAAGTATCGCCGTGCCCGGGATATATAACCGTATCCGGTGGCAAC
>CALDMI010000276.1 GCA_937914815.1 uncultured Clostridia bacterium | reverse complement strand
CGCAGACGACCATTGACGCGGTTATGTTCTCGTTTCCGAGGTTGGATATATCGTAGGCTTCTATCCGGCGGGGGATTTTCGGTAGCCCGAGGAGCTCAGAAAGGCGGGTGACGCTCTTGTTTTCCCGCTCGTCCGCGAGCCTTGACTGCCGCGCCTGCTCTTTAGCGTTCTCGAGCGCCATGTCACAGAGGGCTCTTGAGTCCCCACGCTTCGGCACCCTGACGCGCACCTTGTGTGGCGCGCCGAGCGAGAGGTATTCGGAGAGGAGCTCGGTGTCCTCGTCGGTGAGCTCAAAGTCAAGCATTATCTCCCTCGGCAGACTGCCGCTCGATTCATAGTAGTCGGCTATCAGCGGGAGCGCGTCCTCCGGGCTCGTCAGCTCCTCTGCGGAGAGGATAAATTCGCTTTTGTTTATGAGCGCGCCGCCGCGGACGGACAGCATGGCGAGCACGCCCTCCGTGCCCGAGTTGTAGAGCGCAAACACATCGCGGGAGACCTTTTCGTCGGCGACGACCTTCTGCCGCTCGGCGAGCTTTTCGAGCGCGGAGATACTGTCGCGGAGTCTTGCGGCACGCTCAAATTCGAGGTTTTCCGCCGCATCTTCCATTTCCCGGTGCATACCTGCTACCGCGTCCTTTATATTGCCGTCGAGCACCGTTTCAGCCTGTTTTATTCTCGCGCGGTACTCCTCCTCGGTGATGTTTCCGGTACACGGGGCGATGCATCTGCCCATGTCGCGGTAGAGACAGGGGCGGCTCTTCCCGATATCGCGCGGGAAGGTCAGGCGGCAGGTGGGCAGGGCGAGAACTCGCATTATCGTATCTCTCGCGCCGTAGGCGTCGGAGGTCCCGCGGTAGGGTCCGTAATACTTTCCGTGGTCGCTCTTCCGCTCTCTTGTAACCGTTATGTGTGGGAACGGCTCTGCGCTCACCTTGATATACGGGTAGGATTTTGCGTCCTTCAGCTTTATGTTGTATTTCGGCGAGTGCTTTTTTATTAATGTGTTCTCGAGGGTGAGCGCCTCTATCTCGGTGTCGCAGACGATGTAATCGAAATCGCGCACGAGCGAGACCATGCGTTCGGTTTTCGGGGTGTGGTTTGTCCCGGTGAAATAGGAGGTAACGCGATTTTTGAGTTTCTTTGATTTTCCGACGTAGATGACCCCGCCGCCCGCGTCCTTCATGATATAGACCCCGGGGCAGAGTGGCAGGGAATTTGCCTTTTCGCGGAGTTTCAGAATTATGCTGTTTGCGCCCATGCCGTCTCCTTTCCCCCGAGTGTCGCCGGGAGTGCTTTTTTCGCAGGATATTCTGCTGCTTTACGCCGGGTATATTTTTATAAAAGAAAAGGAGGAACGGTAGTTCTTTTCATGAGTGAAAAGACCGCTCCTCTTTTTTCGTCAGACAGCCGCGAAAAGCGGTGCCGCGCCGGATGACCTCCGTCAGACCCCCGCCGCGGGATTTGTGCCGAGACCGTTTTCGATAAGGTCGGTGAGCCCTGCGACAGCCTCGCGCTCATCGGACCCGTCAGCTATAAGCACGATGTCCGTGCCCTTTTCTATACCGAGCGAGAGCACACCGAGAAGGCTCTTCGCATTTACTCTGCAATCGTTCTTTTCGACCCATATAGTGCTCTTATAGGAGTTCGCCTTCTGGATAAAGAAGGTGGCGGGTCTTGCATGGAGCCCCACGCTGTTCTGTATTGTGACATTACGGGAAATCATCTGATTATTCTCCTTGACCGCTTTTGCGGTTATGTTAATCGGTATAGTAAGTATATCAAAATTAACAAAAAAAATCAATACTTTTTTATTTGAGTGTCGTTTTTTTCGTCAGTTTGCATATAACTCTGCGACACTTGTATACTTTCAATGTAGAAGTTTGGACTTTTTGTGCCCGCGCGTGGGCGCGGCGATGAGACTTTTCCGCGCGGGATTTTTTATCAGTCAAGGGTTATATCGGCGGTCGCCGAGTCTGGCGACATGTCCTCCCCGGAATATATATGGTGGTCGTCATACTCCCTTTTCGATATGCGGAGCGCGGCGCTCCCGATACCGAATGTCAGAATGAACATAAAGAACATCATCGGTTCCCGGAACGTAAATCCCCAGATTCCGAGGGCAAAAAACGAAAGGAGCGACGCACACGATGCGGAGAAAATATCCCCGACAGAGGATATGAGAGTATATCTTCTGTATGCGGAGGTGTGGATGGCGCGGACAATAAAGAGGAGGGCGAGCATTACGGCGGCTATCGCCCCGGCTTCACACGCCGTGCCGACAAGGAGATTGCCGGCGGAGGTCGCCTCCGTGCCGAACCTTTCCGCATATTCCGCGGAAAACGCGCCGGAGCCTATTCCGGCACCGAGGAATATCCCCTTGCCGGAGATCATCGAGAGGGAATTTTTTATGAGCTCCACCCGCCCGGAAATCATCCCGGTCGGGAGCCCGAAGGCGCCGAGTATTCTGCCGGTCAGCGAATCCGGGAGCAGGAAGCCCACAGCCGGGACGAGCGACAGCACGGCGAGCGACGCGCCGGAGAGACGGCGTAGCCGCGGGGGCGGAAAGGCGAGGAGAGAGAGGAGCAGTACCGCCGCCACATAGTACCGGAAGGTGAGGGCAAGGGCGGTGAGCTGAATTAAAAATATCAGGATAAAGAGAAGTCTCTCGCCCGCGCCGCGACGGGAGGATATGCGAGAGAGAGTCAGAAGCGACGACACGGCGATATATGCCGCGAGAGTTGTTGATTTGAGATAGGGCGTCATATCCGGAAACACGCGGTAGAGCACTCCCGGGAGCGCCGCGTCAAGCGAATCGAGAATATATCCGCATATTGCGGCGGCGGACACGGCAAAGGAGGAGACCGCGACGGCGGCGATAACCCTGTCGGCAATCCTCCGGTTGCTTATCATATTGCTTACCGGAACATAGGCGAGCATTACGGTGACTATCAGAAATGCGGAGCGCAGAGAGCCGTCCCCGCGGTTCACAAGACCGCTTAGCGAGACGAACACCGCGATTATCAGGAGTATAAGGTCGTACTGCTCGAAAACGCAGGAGCGCTTTCCGACGGCGACCTTGCGGAAATACGAGAATACGGTCAGAAGAATGAGTATCTGAAACGCCGTGTATCCGTACCCGCCGATAAATGCGAACGGAGCGTATATAACCGAGAGAATGAGCGGCAGCTCCGGCGACACGACCGAGAGGGAGAGGAGCGCAAGTGCGCCGACTGCGCCGAGCACCACACCGACGGGGAGGAAAAATCCCGCCGCCGCGAGCGCGGCGCCGAGCGGAACGGCGAGCCATGCGTCATAGAACGGCTCTCCGGGGTCACAGTGCGTTCTCTTGACCGAGAGAAATTCGTGAAGAATGAAATCGGTAAACGCAAAATCCTGAAGCGCAGTGGCAATCGGCTTGTCGGACAGGAGCATGGGAATCGAGAGCAGGGCACAGAGCGTCCCGGCGACGAGAGAGGATATATTCATTCCGTCGGCGGAGAAGTTGCCCTTTGCAAAGTGAAGTATCAGGGTGGCGAGCCCGAAGGTCAGGAAAAAGCCACCGTATGTGCGCGCCGCCGTGCAGGCAAAGCGGCGGAAAATCGATGATACGGTGCGCATGACGCGCCCGGTCGAAATTCTCCGGAGCCTCGTGCGCGCGACACCGCGGAGTTCGAGCGCACGGAATCTGCGCCCCGCGCCGGAGCCCTCGTAGCCCGTAAGAATACTTATGGCATTATTTTTCTTCATCGGTACCTCCGTTCGGGGTCTTTTCCACCGTCGGCGGACATGGCTTTTCCGTCGCCGCTGTGGGCGCATATGGCTTTTCCGTCACCGCGGGTGCGGTCGGCTCTGCATGTGCGGCGGGTGCGCATTGTTCTGCCGCTTCCGTGATGGGGGCGCGATGCGTCCTCCTCGGCTTTTTCTTCTTCGGAAGAAGAGACTCCTCTATTTCGGGGTGGGCGGCGAGCATTTCCGGGCGCCGCTCACGGGTTATCACGACCGACTGCTCGAGCCGCCAGCGGTCGATTTTCGCGTGGTCGCCGGAGAGGAGTATCTCCGGGACCTCCATACCGCGGAACTCCCGCGGTTTTGTATATTGCGGATATTCAAGAATTCCGGAAGCCACCGATTCGCCCTCGTGACACTCCGGGCGGGGGAGCACCCCGTCGACAAGGCGGGAGACCGCGTCAATGACTATGCAGGCAGGGATTTCCCCTCCCGTGACGACGTAGTCGCCGATTGATATTTCCTCGTCGCATATTGAGTCTATGACCCGCTGGTCGACGCCCTCATAGTGCCCGCAGAGAAATATCAGATTATCGTACTCCGAGAGCTCACGGGCTACCCCGTGTGTGAAAATACGCCCCTTCGGGGACATGTATATTACTCTTTTTTTCGAGTTTTCCGGAAGAGTGCGGAGGAGTGCCTCGTAGCAGTCGAATATCGGCTGACAGGTCATTATCATGCCGTCCCCGCCGCCGTACGGCGTGTCGTCGGTGTTTCTGTGCTTATCCGCCGAATAGTCGCGGATATTGTGGCAGGACACCTCGATAATCCCGGCTTTTCTCGCCCTGCCTATTATGCTCTCGGAGAGGACACCGTCGACGAGGTCGGGGAAGAGAGTCATTATATCAAATCGCATATCAGTCAAAGAAGCCGGGAATGGGGGTTATGAAAACTCCGCGCTCGGCATCGGTCTCCTTTATAAATTCGGGGACCCCGGGCAGGAGGACGTCGCCCTTTTCTGTGCGGACGGTGTAGAGCCTGCCGCGCACGGCGTCGGTTATATCAGCGACCGTGCCGTATACCTTTCCCGTCACCGCGTCCGTCACCGGGAGCCCGATAAGGTCGGCGATAAGCACAGCCCCGGGGGCGAGCGGTATATCCTCTCTGTGGAGGTAGAGTATCGTATTTTTCATGCCCTGCGCCGCCTCTCGGTCGGGGACTCCGTCTATTCCCATTAAGACTACGCCCCCGGCGGGAGATGCGGAGGTGACGGTATGCTCTTCATATTCGCCACCGCGCTTCATAAAGACGCGCTTCATTCCGGCAAGGACGCGGGGGGTGTCACAGTAGCTCTCAACCTTCATGAGTCCGCGCACGCCGTGCGCAGAGAGGACGCGCCCGCCCTCGAGATAGGTATTCTTCATTGGGATTTCCTCTTTTTTCTGAAATATGATGTCAGAAGCTCACGCGTCTCGTACCCGAGGACGCCGCCCGTGACCTCAAATGTGTGATTGAGCGGGAGTGAGTGAATATCGGTAACCGAGCCGAGGGCACCGAAGCGCTTGTCGACCGTACCGTAAACTATCCTTTCGAGGCGGGCGTTCACCGCCGCGCCCGCGCACATGACGCATGGCTCCATCGTCACATAGAGCGTCACACCCGGGAGCCTCCCCCCGCCGAGCGAGCGGCAGGCAGCCTCTATCGCGAGTATCTCCGCGTGGTGCGTCGCGCACCGGGTGCCCTCCCTCGTGTTGTGCGCCCGCGCTATTATCACCCCGTCGCGCACGGCGACGGCGCCGACCGGGACCTCGTCCTCGCCCCTCGCGAGCTCTGCCTCGGCTATCGCCTCGCGCATGAAACGTACATCTTCGTCGGAGACGGATGCGACGGAGGTTTCGGACTCCGGACAATCATTTGGCTTGTTATTGTAAAGAATTGTTGACATATAACACCGTTTTTGGGGGATTTTTTAATTTGTCGCCCGGTCTGCCTTTGCCGCGGGGGCTGTCAGAGAAACAGCGATGCAACAGTACAGGCTATCGCACAGACGCAGAAGATTATCATCTCCGGCGAGCGGAGAACCTGCCAGCCGCTGTCGCTCTCGCGAACGAGGGTGAGTATCTCCTCCTCGCGCAGGAGTCGCGGCAGGGTCAGAAGAGTCAGCACGGTGAGGACGGCGAGAACATACATCTCCGCCCCGGCGCCGACCTTTATCATTATTACCGCGAGAATGTTGTTTGTAAGGTGAAGAATAAAGGAGGGAATGGCGCTGTGCGCCGCTATGTCGACCGCCATGAAGATTATCCCGGCGACAAAGGCGTAGGGGATTCTCCGAGGGTCGTTGTGCATTATCGCAAAGCTTAAGGAGGAGAAGAGGATCAGCGAAAGATTGTGTCCGCTCGGAAAGAGGGACATCGGCAGAAGCCTGAAAAGTATCTCCTCCGCCACAGCGGGGAGCAGGGCGTGCATGATTATCAGCCAGAACATTGAGCCGTCATAGGTGCTGCCGCCCTCGCCGAACATAAGAGTCGTCAACATGGAGAGCGAAACGGTAAGCACGAGCGCCGTCGGCATTGCGAGCACGGTGAGCCTTGCTATGTCGCGGGGGTTACCCGCCTGTCGCGCCTCTTCCTTTCCACGGCGCTCTCTTGCCGCGCTGAAAATAAAGACTGCGGCGAGGACCGCCGGAAGGGTAGTGGAAAGAAACGCGTACCCGTCCGGGAGCGCGAGGCGAAGAAGTATTGAGAGAAGATAGCAGAGTACGCATCCGCGAAGAGCGTCTTTCATATTCGGTCTCCTTGAAAAGTCGTGTCCGCCGGCGGCGCGCCTTGCGCCGGGTTTCCGTGCGGCTCATAATAAGTGTGGATAAATGTGTGACAGAAAAGCGGGGAATAAAACGTATAGAACGGCACGGGGCAGAGCCGCAAAAAAGAAACGGGCAGGGACTGCAACAGTACCTACCCGGTCACTTATCGGTCTGCGCCACATGACTCAGTCCGTATTACGGCGGTATTTTTCACCCGGGAGGGTGCCCACCGCATTATTTCGATGAATTTGCAGCCTTTATATACTCGGAGATCGACTCCCAGCTGTCGACATTGACCGAGCTGTACTTATAGTCGGGCTGAACGATGTAAACAAGGAGAACCACGACGACGAAAACGATAGCGACTATCATTGTCCATTTGCGCAGCTTCTTGTCAAATCTGCCTGCCTTGTCCTTGCTGTAATAGGTGTCGGCTCCTCCGGCTATCGTATGGGAGAGCCCGTCCTCCGTGCTTCTCTGGAAGAGCACGGCAAGAATGATGAAGATAGATGCCGCGATGAGCAGCGCAATGAATACATATTCCATATTGAGATAATCCAGCCCCCG
>CALDMI010000275.1 GCA_937914815.1 uncultured Clostridia bacterium | reverse complement strand
ATTCGGTTGCGGGAGAGGAAATTTCGTTTCCCTCGCGGGTAAGGTCGTAAGAGTACCCGTAGCCGAGCTGGTGCGTGATCAGCCTGCATCTGCCGTTTTCATAACCCGTGACCGTGGCGCAATCAACGCTTTTATCGCTTTCGAGCAGGATTTTTCCGCCGGAAACGAGCCGAAAAGCAACGAACGCGTCAAGATTTATTCCCGTCTGACTGTCGAGCCCCTGATGCCATACCGTTATTTCAAATTTGCCGCCGTCTTTTGCATATTCGGTAATGTCGAAAGTACGGTAGGGAATAGCGGACGGGTAGTTCTGGCAGGAGCCAAACGCGACGAGCCCGCCATTTATCCGGCATGTAAAAATCGAGTCACACGCGACATACAGCGTCGTGGCTCCGTTTGATGGGCAAAAATACCCCGTGAATGTCAGATATCTGTCCGGGGCAGCAATGTCCCGGTCCCATATTTTCGTCATTGAAAGCGTTCTCATAAGGATACCTCGCAGATTTTCCTGCCTCATGATACAATACAAGTGAAAAAGCCTGCTCGCAAAGGGCTTTTCCGCGCCCGTTTCGACGAACGGCTGTTATTTACGGTCAGCAAATACTAAATTGCGAAGCAATGCAAAAATTTATTTTTGTAAGCCGTGTAATGTTATTATATCATGCCCGCTCCGGTGTGTCAATGTATGCTCCGCAACCAAATTTTAAAAAAATGTGCAGCGTTACAATTGATATAAAATATCTCAACTTTCTGACCCCCATTTTCTATTTAGAAAAAATGCAACTTTTTGCAAAAATTCTCAATAGAATTATTGACATACCGCCGAATAGATGATAAAATATAGTCAATAAATATCATTGTCGGAGTTTTCAGAATGGAAATTAAAAGAGATATTTATCTGAACAGATTAATAAAACACAAGAAAAACGGAATGGTAAAGATTATCACCGGTGTCAGGCGGTGCGGAAAATCATATCTTCTCTCGAAAATGTTCCGTGATCATCTGCTCTCCTCGGGAGTTAAGGAGGATCATATAATCTTCCTCGCGCTCGATGATTACGGCAACCGGAAATATCACAATCCGGATGAGCTTTACGCGTTCGTCAAGAGCAGAATAGCCGATACCGGGGATTACTATATCCTCCTCGACGAAATTCAGTTGGTTTCCGATTTTGAGAGCGTAGTCAACGGATTTATGCACATTCCGAACGCGGATATTTATATAACCGGCAGTAACTCCAGATTTTTATCAACCGATATAATCACGGAATTTCGCGGGCGCGGGGACGAGATACGCGTATATCCGCTCTGCTTCTCGGAATTTTATTCGGCGTTCGGCGGAGAGTTTGATAAGGCTTTTGCAATGTATTGCAATTACGGAGGTATGCCGCTCTGCCTGTCTCTGGAAACCCCGGAGGAGAAGGCGGCATATCTTACGAACCTTTTTGAAACTACCTATCTTGCCGATATAATCAATAGAAATAAACTGCGCGGAAATGCCGAGATAGGCGAGCTTACGGATATTCTCGCCTCCGGTATCGGCTCGCTTACAAACCCGTTGAAGCTCTCGAACACTTTTTCAAGCGTAAAAAATGTTAAACTCTCGGCAAATACAATCACATCGTATATCGATTATCTTCAGGACGCTTTTCTGATAGAGAAAGCAGTGCGCTACGACATAAAAGGGAAGAAATATATAAATACTCCCGCAAAATACTACTTTGTCGATATGGGGCTTCGAAATGCCCGGCTTTCTTTCAGACAGCAGGAGTACACCCATATAATGGAGAATATCATATATAACGAGCTGCGGCTCCGTGGCTACTCTGTTGATGTCGGCGTCGTCGAGGGCGCGACGAAGGACGGAGATACCGTGATAAGAAAAAAGAGCGAGATAGACTTCGTCGTCAACATCGGTGACAGGAGATATTATATTCAGTCGGCTTTCAATATTCCGAATGAGGAGAAAATGGCACAGGAGCAGGCGTCCCTCCTTGAGATAAATGACGCGTTCAGAAAGATTATCATAGTAAATCAGCCTATTATGAGCGGCTATAACGAAAAGGGAATAATAATGCTCTCTCTGCGTGATTTCCTGCTTTCTCCCGAAAAAGCGCTGAATTACTGAAAAAACAAAAAATCCCGGAACCTACTCCGAAAAGGAACAAGTTCCGGGATTTGTGGTGGAGACAACTGGACTCGAACCAGTGACCCCTTGCATGTCAAGCAAGTACTCTAACCAACTGAGCTATGCCTCCGAGACAACATGTATATTAAAGCATATTTTTTTCGATTTGTCAAGGGGTATTGTAATTTTTTTCGTCCTATGGTAGAATAAATGCGTAGAACCCCTTTTCAGGCGCAACGCGGCGACAGCCCGCGGCGGCAGAGAGACAGGCGAAAGGAATAAAAATATGCTTCTTTTCTATATAAGGCACGGCGACCCCGTCTATAACCCCGACAGCTTAACCCCGCAGGGGGAGCTGCAGGCGCAGGCTCTCGCAAAGCGGCTCGCGCTCTACGGGCTCGACGAAATATATACATCCCCCTCGACCCGCGCGATGAAAACCGCGGAGCCGACGGCGCGTCTCCTCGGTCTTACGCCGACCGTCCTTGATTTCTGCAACGAGGCGCACCCGTGGAAAAACCTCACCGTGACAACGGAGGAGGGAATAACCACATGGATATTCCACGACCCGCGCATGCGCGCGATACTCAACAGCCCGGAGGGAATAGCCCTCGGCGAAAGGTGGTATGACCACCCGGTATTTGCGGGCGAGCGTCGCTTTGGCGACTATATAAATCAGTCGAGCCGCGAGACAGACGAATTTATAGCCTACCTCGGCTATGTCCATAACCGAAAAACCCATGCGTACAGAGCCGAGCGACCGAACGAAAAGAGAATAGCCCTCTTCGCACATCAGGGCTTCGGCATGGTCTTTCTCTCCTCGCTCCTCGATATACCGTACAGTCAGTTCTGCTTCCGCTTCAACTTTGGGCACAGCTCTATGACCGTTATCAGATTTGACGGCGAGGGCGACTCCGTCGTCCCCTGCGTCCTCCAGCTCTCAAACGACTCGCACCTCTACCGTGAGGGACTGCCGACAAAGTACATAAACTCAATCTATTTTTAATTGTAAAAGAGCGGCGCAGAGTGCGCCGCCCTTTTTATATTGCCGACCTCCGCCTTACAGCGTAAACTTTACAAAGCTCTTCTTTCCGCGCTTTATAAGCACCCCGGCGCGGAGCTTCTCCTCCGTGACCGTCGCCTTTATGTCGGTGACCTTCTCGCCGTCGAGCGAGACGCCGCCCTGCTCAATGGCGCGCCGCCCCTCGGAGCGGGAGGGAACCATCTTACCGAGCACAAGGAGAGTGTTTATGTCAACCTTGCCGTCGACGAGGTTTTCCGCCCCGACAGTTACAGTGGGGGTAAGGGTAGAGTCGCCCCCGACAAAGAGCGCCTTTGCCGCCGCCTCTGCTGCCTTCGCCTCTTCCTCTCCGTGCACAAGCTTTGTGAGCTCATACGCGAGGATCTCCTTCGCACGGTTGAGCTGTGCGCCCTCCCACTTGTCCATCTTGTCTATCTCTTCGAGCGGCAGGAATGTCAGCATGCGTATGCACTTGAGTACGTCTGCGTCGCCGATGTTCCGCCAGTACTGATAGAAGTCGTAGGGCGTGGTTTTCTTCGGGTCGAGCCAGACGGCGCCGTTCGCGGTCTTGCCCATCTTCTTCCCCTCGGAGTTGAGGAGAAGATTTATTGTCATCGCGTAGGCGTCCTTGCCGAGCTTGCGGCGGATGAGCTCCGTACCACCGAGCATGTTTGACCACTGGTCATCCCCGCCGAACTGCATGTTACAGCCGTATTCCTTGAAGAGGTGATAGAAGTCGTATGACTGCATTATCATGTAGTTGAATTCAAGGAAAGAAAGTCCCTTTTCCATTCTCTGTTTGTAGCACTCCGCCGTCAGCATGCGGTTGACCGAGAAGCATGCGCCCACATCGCGCAGCAGGTCGATGTAGTTGAGCTTCAGGAGCCAGTCCGCGTTGTTGACCATGACGGCTTTTCCCTCGCCGAACTCTATAAATCTCTCCATCTGTTTTCGAAAGCAGTCGCAGTTGTGCTGTATCGTCTCCGGCGTCATCATAGAGCGCATGTCCGTTCTTCCGGACGGGTCGCCGATGTAGCCCGTGCCGCCACCGATAAGGACTATCGGGCGGTTGCCCGCCATCTGGAGCCGCTTCATAAGGCAGAGAGCCATAAAGTGCCCGACATGGAGCGAGTCTGCCGTAGGGTCAAACCCGATGTAGAAGGTCGCCTTGCCCTCGTTTATGAGGTTTCTTATCTCCTCCTCGTCGGTCACCTGCGCGATGAGCCCGCGCGCTTTCAGTTCTTCGTAAATCTGCATTTATAATATCTCCTTTTCTTTATAAACAAAATAAAAACGCCCCCGGGGAAACCCCAGGGACGACAGTTGCCGTGTTACCACCCCGTTTTATCATACCGTCACCGGCATGACCTTACGCACCGCAGGAAAAACCGACGGAGCAGCAGCTGTAACGGGCTGACCCGTCGTAGCCTACTTGCCTCCGGCTTTCGGTACGCTCTCAAAGATGTATTCGCCGTAATATCCCGCGCGCCTCTCACCATCCGGCGGCTCTCTGTCCGGTTCATTCTTACGGTTACTCTTTCTTCTCACAGATTTCATATATTGGATTGTATTTTGGATTTTATCATAATTTTCCCGACTTGTCAACCCCTTTCGCCAAATAAAAGTAAAACCGCCGGAAAAACGAAAAATCCGCCCCGCCGATTGACTTTTTTCTTCCGGTGGGGTATAATTTACGGTAGAAAATAACGCGAGGTTCAATATGGACAGAGAGAGCGCAGAAAAAAGAATAAAAGAGCTTCGGGAGAAGATAGAATATAACTCCCACCTGTATTACGAGTGTGACGCACCGGAGATTTCCGACTATGAGTACGATATGATGTTCCGCGAGCTCGGCGAGCTCGAGACGCAGTATCCGGAGTTTTCATCTCCCACCTCGCCGACAAAGCGCGTCGGCGGCAGGGCTCTTGATAAATTTGAAAAGGTAACGCACAGCGTCCGTATGGGGAGCCTTACCGATGTGTTCTCCTATGACGAGCTGCACGAGTTTACCGACCGTATAGAGGGGATACTTGGCAAGGATACAGAGTATTCGGTAGAGCCGAAAATAGACGGTCTCTCGGTCTCCCTTATCTACCGCGACGGCGTCTTTGTAAAGGGCGCGACCCGCGGCGACGGAATAACCGGAGAGGATGTCACGGAGAACCTCCGCACCGTAAGATCAATTCCCTTAAAGCTGAAAGAACCCCTCCCGTATCTGAATGTCCGCGGAGAGGTCTATATGCCGCGCCGCGTGTTCGACGAGCTGAACGAGGTGCGCGAGGACGAGGGACAGCCCCTCTTCGCAAATCCCCGTAACGCCGCCGCTGGGTCCCTCCGTCAGCTGTCGCCGAAGGTCTGCGCCTCCCGCCGTCTCGACATCTTCGTTTTCAATCTCCAGGAGGGGAGCCTTTATCAGGACGGCAGAGAGTGCAGAACGCATATAGAGTCACTGAACCGCCTTCGTGAGCTCGGATTTGTGACTATCCCGGACACCGTCTGCGCAGTCGGCTTTGACGCCGTCGCAAAGCATGTAAAAGAGCTCGGGAATATGCGGGATGAGCTATCGTTTGATATGGACGGCGCGGTGATAAAGGTAAACGACCTTCACGGGCGCGTCACCGTCGGAGAGGGAACTGGGGTCCCGAAATGGGCTGTCGCCTTCAAATACCCCCCGGAGGAGAAGCGCACAAAGCTCATATCAATAGATGTTCAGGTCGGCAGAACCGGAGTCCT
Organism: uncultured Clostridia bacterium; assembly: GCA_937914815.1. Classification (GTDB taxonomy): domain Bacteria; phylum Bacillota; class Clostridia; order Oscillospirales; family CAG-272; genus UBA1740. The sequence goes on along the minus strand of CALDMI010000275.1, from coordinate 2,495 downwards.
CACCCCGACGGCAAATCTTGAGCCCGTGCGCCTCGCAGGAACAACCGTCTCCCGCGCAACCCTACATAATATAAATTATATCCGCGACAACGATATAAGAATAGGCGATACCGTAATAATCCGTAAGGCGGGCGAGATAATCCCGGAGATAGTCGACAGCGTGAAATCCGAGAGAAACGGGGGAGAGCAAGAGTTCGAGATGCCGACCGTCTGCCCCTCCTGCGGTCATCCGGTAGTGCGGGATGACGACGGGGACGGAGCCGCCACAAGGTGCATAAACCCCGCCTGTCCGGCGCAGAACTCCCGGTCGATAGTCCACTTCGCTTCAAAGGGAGCCATGAATATCGACGGTCTCGGACCGCAGGTTGTAGAGCTCCTGCTCGCCGCAGGCAAAATCCATGACGCGGCTGACCTCTATTCTCTGAAAACGGAAGATATATCCGGGCTCGACAGAATGGGGGAGAAGAGCGCCGAAAATCTTATAGCCGCAATAGAGGGCTCAAAATCAAGAGGACTGGAAAGACTTCTTTACGCCCTTGGTATAAGACAGGTCGGAGAGGGCGCGGCGGAGAAAATAGCCGCGAGATTCGGCACCCTCGCCGCCGTCCGTGACGCGGGCTTTGACGACTTCAATAATATCCCCGATGTCGGGGAGGTCACAGCGACCGCCCTTGTCGAGTTCTTCGGGAGCGAGCGCGGGGCAGAACTCTGCGACAGGCTCACCGCCGCGGGACTCCGCACCGATAAGGTAAAAGAGCGGACGGCGGACACTCTCGCCGGGATGACCTTTGTGCTGACCGGGACACTTCCGACAATGTCGCGTGACGAGGCGTCGGAAATAATAAAGGCAAACGGCGGTAAGACCTCCTCATCCGTCTCGAAAAAGACCACATATGTTTTGGCGGGCGATGACGCCGGCTCAAAGCTCACAAAGGCAAAAGAGCTCGGTATACCGGTAATAGACGAGGAAGCTTTCCTCAAAATGCTGAACCCCACTGCAGAAGAATAATGCTTTCTGCCGCTAATTAAAATCAAAATATCAAAAAAACAAGGCTGCTTCAAATGCTTTTCATTGCACTTGAAACAGCCTTTTTACACTGCGTGTAGCCTTAGTTGTCGAGCCTGTTTTTGTCGAATATCGCGCGTTCCCCGTATACGAGAATTGGCACGAGCGTCATATCGCCGAGCGTTTCATACGCCGCCCGGCTTATCTGCTCCTCGCTTTCGCATAGATTGCCGGAGTCGTCACTATACTCGAATTTGAGATTGTATATCGTGTATCTTGAGACAGCTCCGTTGTGATTTTCGGTGACCTCCGTCTCGGTGAGCCCGGTTATCCTGCCGCTCTCGGGGTGACCCTTGCGCGCAACGATAAACGATTTTCTGCCGTCGATTATCATCTTTATTCCGTTGATAACGAACCCGCAAGAGGCGACGAGCATTATCCCACCGATTATACACATGAACACGACGCCGCCGGCGCCGTCATCCGGGTCGTGCGAGCCTATCCCGGTGCTTATGACCGTCACGGCGATTGCCACCGCGACGAGCGCAATGACTATTCTGACAATACCGCCGGTCATCGTCCCGCGGTTGAATTGCTTTTTGTCCATAGCCTGATACCTCCGTAGCCGCGATATGATTTTACTTTCTGTACAGCTTCCGCTTTTCCTCGAGTATGCGGTCTCTCTCCATGTCGCGTATTCTGCGCATGGCTTCGACCGTTATGTTCCAGACCTTCGCCGGGTCGTCAGAGCGGTAGTTGTTCGACTCTCCCGCCATATAGCTCCATGTGAGTATCGTGCGCGCCCCGGCGTCATACGCCGCCTCCGTCGCGAGGACTATCTCCTCCTCGGTTCCGCGCTTGTTCGCGTAGGTCTGTATCCATATGTTGTGGTCTTTTCCGAACTTCCCGGATATCTCGAGGTTCTTCTTCGTCCCCTCGTATACATACTTGTAGGGGTCAATTCCGGTGCCTATCCAGTAGGGGTCGGAGCCTATGTTGTGGAGGTTCGGCAGGGAGCATATCCTGTCAATCGTGTCGAGGTTTATTCCGATCCCTTCGCCGAGCATGACGCAGGCGGTGTTGTACATTCCCGCCGCGGCGCTGTAATCGGTCACATCACGCAGAAAATCGACGATCGTGTCCGTGCGGAACTCCTGCGCGTCATCATTCATGAGCACCGGCATCTCATAGCCGTACTTCTCGGAGAAGAGCTTTTTGCACCTCTTGCAGGCACAGCCGTATACGAGCCCCGTGCCCTCGCCCTTTGACGGCAGGTGTGGCTCATCCCAGAATATCGTCTTTGCCCCCATGGATACGACCTTGTCGACCCACGACTTTACGAACGCGCGGAAATCCGGGCTGTTAAGACATGCGGTGTAGGGCATCATCTCCCCGTTTGAGAGATACATGTGAGAGTCGGGATACGCCGCCGTAAAGCGGGATATATCACCCGGAGGACCTCCGAGCCCCCAGTTGTCAACCCAGACAT
>CALDMI010000274.1 GCA_937914815.1 uncultured Clostridia bacterium | reverse complement strand
GCTCTTCTGCTGCACATACGCGGCGTTTCTCTATTTCAGTGAGACATTACCGATAAACGCGCCGAACAAGATAGACGACCAGATGGCATACCTCGCCTGCGCGCTGTTCTTTCTATATGAGACGCGCGTCTCGCTCGGACGGGAGAAATGGCGGGCTTACAGCGCGTTTGCGCTCGTCGCCTCTCTGCTTACGCTTTATTCCTCGGTTCCCGCGCTGCTCGTGTATTTCGTTCGCGGCGAACTCATCTCATACAGCATAATGGAGACCGTCCTGACCTTCGCCCTCGCGATATTCACCCTCTCGCGGGTCATTATAACCGCATATCTGCCGGAGGCGACCGGAAATCTCTCAGTCGCTGCGATGCGCGAGGCGGCGGGGCTCCGGCAGACGGAACTCGACGAGGCGCACGCCGCCGAGGAGACGGCAAGGGCTGAAGCCGAGGCTCTCGCCGCACAGTCTGTCGACGGCTCGGAGTCCGAAGTCTCTGACGGCGGGGATGAAAACCAGATAGCAATCGACATTCCCGCGTTTGAAATCAGCACATTCCCGGACGACGCCGGCTTGCATGTTGCGGGCGGCGAAAGTGAAAATACGTCCTCCGGCAGTGCCGCAAGCGAAGAAAGCGGCACGGAAAGCGCCGCAGACGAAGATAATCAATCTGCGGTCAAACCGGTAATTATCAAAGAAAAAACGCAGAAAAACACCGAAAAAGCGGAATTTTCAGCAGAAAAACAAGCCCCCGGCACCGCAAAGGACGGCAGAGTGCGCAGGGCGGCAAGAAAAGCGAAGAAAAATCCCGTGGCGGCAAAGCCCGGTGAGACGGCTGCAAGCAGCGAAAACGCCGCCGCACCGACAGACAACGAAACCGTGACGGACGAGCCCGCCCGCCGTGTCGAATACAAGTGTATCATATCGAAGAAGAAAAAGGCTCCACCTGTCCCGGAGGACACGGACGAGGGAGAGACCCTCGAGGAGAGCGCCGCGGACGACATCTGACACGGGCAAAGCCGGGCAGGATAAAGCCTGCCGATAAAGAACCAACAGCAAGGAAGTACGGAAAGTGAAGAAAAAGATACTTGTCGTAGACGGAAACAGCATAGTGAACCGTGCGTTTTACGGTGTGCGCCCACTGACGACGGCGACCGGAAAGAACACAAACGCAGTTTACGGGACGGTCAACATAATATCAAAGCACCTCGGCAAGCTCTCGCCGGATTACGCCGCCGTCGCCTTTGACCTGAAGGCTCCGACCTTCCGGCATAAGATGTACGCCGACTACAAAGCCGGGAGGCGCCCCACCCCGCCGGAGTTGCTCGAGCAGTTTCCGGAGGTAAAGGAAATTCTCTCCTGCATGGGATTTCATATTCTCGAGCTCCCTGGGTATGAGGCGGACGACATACAGGGCACCGTCGCAAAAATGGCGCACGGCGCCGACAATACCGAGAGCTACATTCTCTCCGGCGACCGCGACCTTCTGCAGCTTATCGACGACAAGGTCAGCGTCATACTTGAGCAGAACACCGGAGCCGTTATAATGCATGAGGCGGAGTTCCGCGAGAAGTACGGCGTCTCGGTCTCACAATTTGTGGATATGAAGGCGATAATGGGCGACTCCTCAGACAATATCCCCGGGGTGCGCGGGATAGGAGAGCGCGGGGCGGCTACCCTGCTGACCGATTTCGGCACGCTCGACGGCATATATGAGCACATCGACGACCCGAAAATATCAAAGGCGACGCGCACGAAGCTCACCGAGCATAAGGAAGAGGCTTACCTCTCGCAAAAGCTCGCGCAGATTGATACTCACGTTCCCCTCGGAATAACGCTCGAGGACCTCAGATATAAAGGAATTGACCGCGGAGGGCTCCGCGCGAAGTTTGATGAGCTCGAGCTGAACTCATTTATTGCAAAATTCGGGCTCACCGATGTAAAAGCCACCTCAAAAACCGCACACGCCCCGGCACATGACGAAAAAACCGCCGGAGAAAACGGCGGCGAGAGCGACAAAAAAGCAAGCGGTGAAACCGAAAATCGAGCAACCGAATGTAAAGAAAAGATTACAAACGGTAACGCTGCCGCAGTTGCGGAGACGGCGGCAGACGGTGCAACGAACGCTGCAATAAACGGCACGGCAAGCGGCATTGCGGAGAGCGAGGTCTTTGAGCCCGCCGACGCAGAGAAGATAATCGAAAACGCGGGCGACAGGCTTTCACTTTCGCTCCGCGGCGGGACGGTATTTATATGTAACGGAAAGCAGAGTTTTTCATACACGGGTGACCTCCTCCCGCTCTCTCCCCTGTTCTCCGGGGAGCGGCAGATCGTCTGTCTTGACGGTAAGGCGATATACCATGCGCTCCGCCATGCGGGGATTTCCGTCTCCGACAGCACACGCTTTCTTGACCTCGTGATTTACGCCTATGTGCTCAATCCCGGAGCCGGCAACGCGACGATTTCCTCGCTCGCCATGAGCTTCCTCGGTCACGGGGTTGACCCGGCGGCACCCTGCACCGCGGTGATGCTCCGGCTCGAGGAAGTGCTCCGGAGGAAGATAACCGACGACGGTGAGCTCCGCGTCCTTGACGAGATGGAGATCCCGCTTATAAATGTGCTCGGCGATATTGAGGAGACCGGCTTCAAGGTCGACCGCGCCGGGCTCCATGAATTTGCCGACGCGCTGACAGAGCTCGCAGAGGACCTCAAAAACAAGATTTATCTTCAGGCGGGCTATGACTTCAATCTCAACTCCCCGAAGCAGCTCGGCGAGGCGCTGTTCGTAAATCTCGGTATTCCCTACCCTTCAAAGAAAAAGACCGCCTCCGGCTATTCTACAGACGCGGATATACTTGACGCGCTCGCCCCCGCATATCCGATAATCGGTGACATACTCGAATACAGGCAGGTCACAAAGCTCGCGAACACATACGCCCGCGTCCTCCCTGAGGTCGCGGATGAGAACGGGCGCATACACACAGACTTCAAGCAGGCGCTCACCGCCACGGGCAGGCTCTCAAGCGCGGACCCGAATCTCCAGAACATCCCGATAAGAACCCGCATGGGGCGCGAGATGCGCCGCTATTTCATAGCCGACGAGGGAAAGATACTTCTTGACGCCGACTATTCGCAGATAGAGCTCCGTCTCCTTGCCCACATATCCGGCGACTACACGATGAGCGAGGCGTTCCGCTCCGGCGAGGACATTCACAGAAAGACCGCCGCCGCGGTGTTCGGCGTCCCGGAAGAGGCGGTCACAGAGGAGATGAGAAAGCGGGCAAAGGCTGTAAACTTCGGCATTGTATACGGTATCAGCGCGTTCTCTCTCGCAAAGGACATCGGCGCGACGCAGAGCGAAGCGGCGAAATATATAAAAAGCTATCTTCTTAACTACCTTTCGATTGACTCATACCTTCACGATGTCGTCGAGGAGGCGAAGAAGAACGGCTACACAACCACCCTCTTCGGGCGGCGGAGATACATTCCCGAGCTCTCATCACCGAAGCACCCGATACGCGAGTTCGGAAAGCGGGTGGCGATGAACGCCCCGATACAGGGCACAGCCGCGGATATAATGAAGCTCGCGATGATCTCGGTCTACCGCGGACTCCGCCGCTGTGGACTGGACGCCAAAATAGTCATGCAGGTGCACGACGAGCTTGTTGTCGAGTGCTCGGTATCCGACGCGCCGCGCGCCCGCGAAATCCTCAAAAACGAAATGGAGAATGTCGTAAAGCTCTCAATCCCCCTTACCGCAGATGTCACGGAGGGCAAAAACTGGCTCGAGCAGAGCTGACGGTAAAACAAAAACAATAGAACAGGGTCGCGCAAATGGCAAAAGCCACAGCGCGACCCCATATTTTTTATACTCCGCGCGGCGTGGCGCGCGTTTTTATATGTCCTTTATCTCAACAAGCAGCGTCTTCCCGGCGATGTCGGAATTTATAAGCTTCACCTCCGAGACCTTTACCGAGTTCACGTAGAACTCGCGGGACACCGCCGCCTTACCGTCCGGAGCCACTCTCTCGTAGCTTACGGTTATCTCGCCGCCCTTCATGCGGAGGGTGGTTTTCATTTTGCGGAAAGGAAGCGTCGCCGCCGGCGCGACAGAGAGAGCGTCGAGGTCTGCCTTTATTCCGAACGCGCAGAAGAACAGCACCTTTATAAGCACACATCCGCTGCCGGTGAACCAGTCGCTCATAGATTCGCCGTCAAGCCCGAGCTCCTCATTGTGAATATAGGAATTCGGCATTACAAACGGCGTCGTGGATATTTCCTTATGCGTCGGCGGGAGTATCTTTTTTATCTGCTCCCACGCCTTGTCGCTCTCTCCGAGTTCAAAGAGCGACCACACGGCAAACAGGGTGGCGTGTATATATGTCGCGGCATTTTCCGCCGTGCCTGCGGGGAGATTTATAATGCGTCCGACGCCCTTGTTGTCCGGTCTGAAACAGGGCTCGAAGGTCTTTATACCGTACTTTGAATCAAGCCGTCTGTACGCCGCCTCTATATGCTTTTTCATGTCGGGGATTTTTCTTTCCATGCCCGAGAGGACAAGGAAGGCGTTTGATGTCGCGCTGTCGCGGGATTCGCCGTCGTTA
>CALDMI010000273.1 GCA_937914815.1 uncultured Clostridia bacterium | reverse complement strand
CCGTATCACGACAAAGCTTGGTGAACTTCTTCCATGTACGCTTGAAGAAGCCATCCTTTTTCTCAACCTTTACGGTTTTTGCGTCCTTTTCGGACTTTTCTGTCTTGTCCGTATTGATATCTGCCATCTTTACTTCCTCCGATTACTTTGTCTCTTTGTGGATCGTGTGCTTGCGGCAGAAACGGCAGTACTTTTTCATTTCAAGTCTGTCCGGATCATTCTTTTTGTTTTTTGTAGTGTCATAATTTCTTTGCTTGCATTCAGAGCACGCCAATGTAATTTTGACTCTCATTTTTTCGGCACCTCCTGATAAAATTCGGGTAAACCCGTTTTGAATACCTCCCTCACGCCGGGCGAGTGCCTGTCCCAGTAGGCACAGAAAAAAAGCCCCCGACAAGAGGTATAGTCAGTATACCACAGCCGGGGAAATTTGTCAATAGTTTTATTAAAATATTTTTATATATTTACCGCTAATGATAATGTGGTGGATGGAAGCATGGTCATTTTGCGTATTCTCGAAATGAAAAGACCCATGAAAATTGCAACTTGCAGGTTACAATTCCGATAAGAAAATCTATGCCGCCTTTCATCAGCGATACCGCAAAAGGGGATGAAGTCACAAAAGCCTCTATAAAACAAACCGTGGCATATGATACGGCAAGGCGTGCACTCCAAACAATATAGTACCTCCGCAGTGCACTTCGGTCGCTCTTTCCGAATACATATTTTGTGTTGAGCAGAAAGTTAATCGCCGATGATATGAGCCGTGCCGAAACGGTGGACATTAGCAAGGATACCGCAGGGGGGAGCGAAGTAAAGATATACTTCACAAACAGATAAAACAGCGTAAGGTCAAATGTGGCGCCGAGCGCGGCGACAGCAAAATAAGCCCATAGGCTTCCGAGCAAGGCACGACCTACGCGGAGAGTGTCGCTGACAACACGGAAATTTGAATTATCAGCAGTTTTCTTGCCACCATTATGTCTGTCATAAACGGTGCGAATATGGATTTCACGCGGAAACACGCCTTTTTTCGCGAAGTGTATGAGTACATTCATTTCGTATTCAAACCGTTCACCGGGAATGTCGCAGAGCTCGGAGAGATGAGAATAATCAAATGCACGAAGCCCTGTTTGCGTGTCGGATAACCCGGAACCGTATATCTGTCGGTAGAGAAAGCCTGTCAGGCGGTTTCCTATACGTGAACGCATAGGAATGTCGCGTTCTCCAAAATCGCGAACGCCGAAAACTATATCTCCGTTTGATACAGCACTTATTGCTACACGCATACAGTCAAGTTCGGTGTGTTGCCCGTCACAATCAGATGTGACAAAAATGTATTTTTCCGAATATTTATTGTGGCAGAACTTGAAGGCTGTTTTCAGCGCACATCCTTTTCCCTGATTTTTCACATGCGTCAGAAGAATTACTTCCGGAATTTCGCCGACCCTTTCAAATATTTTTTCGTATTTTTCTCCGCTGCCGTCGTCAACCACTATGACCGAAAGAAAACCGAGCGACAGAAGATTTCTCACTCTTGCAGGGAGGTCCGACGGCGGTCGGTACGCCGGGATTATCATTATTGCCGGTATTTTTTCATTTGTGATATGCTCCTGCATGCTGACCTCCGTTGGGATTGTTGCCCATGTTAAGTTATGTATTGCAAAACAATTCAAATCCGTGTATAATGGTATGCGAAAATATTTTTGGACAAGGATGAGAACATATGAAGGTTGTTGTACTCGACAGAGATGCCATGGGGTGGGATATATCATTTTCCGCGTTGCTCGATCTTGGGCATATCATATCTTACGGTAAAACCACGCCGGACGAGCTGGCAGAAAAAATTGAATATGCCGACGCCGTAATCGTTAATAAGGTCAGGATAGACCGCTCTGCAATCGAACATGCAAAAAAACTCCGACTTATATGTGAATTTGCCACCGGGTATGACAACATTGACATTGAAGCGGCGAAAGAACGCGGAATAGCCGTCTGTAATGTTCCGGGATACTCCACAGAGAGCGTCACGCTTTTTACGGTAACGACGGTTCTTTCACTTGTAACTCACATCCGCGAGTATACCGATTTTGTACGGAACGGTGCATATACATCTTCAGGTGTCGCAACCTCGTTTGCCCCTGCTTTTCATGAACTATCCGGGATGACATGGGGAATAATAGGATACGGAAATATAGGCTCGCGGGTAGGAGATGTAGCCCGCGCCCTCGGCGCACGGGTGATCGTCAACAGACGCACACCGACAGACGATGACTCTTTCGTGAGCATTGATGAGTTGTGCCGGTGCTCGGATATAATAACCGTCCATTGCCCGCTGAATGACGAGACACGGGGGATTATTGATTACGGGCGTATTTCCGCCATGAAGGATGATGTAATACTTGTAAATGAGGCGAGGGGCGCCGTTCTTGACGAGCATGCTGTTGCAGAGGCGGTAATATCCGGGAAGATCGCCGGCTTCGGATGCGATGTGTATTCAGAGGAACCACTCAGAGCTTCTCACCCGTATTACGCGATAAGAAATTACGAAAATGTCATCCTGACTCCCCATGCCGCATGGGGAGCAGTAGAGGCACGCAAGCGCTGCATCTCTATTATCGACGAAAATATCAGAAGTTATTTAAGAGGCGTTCCACATAATCGCATTGTCTGATTATCTTAAAAAAATCGACCGCCGGAACACGGTTTTCCGGCGGTCTTTCATATTTCTTTTTGAGTGTTAAGTATGGTCAGCCCCTGTCAACGGTTATAACGCATGTGATGTCCGGTCTTCGCTCGGCTACTGCATCTGATATTTTCTTTTTGATTTCGTCAGGAGTAAATTGACTTTCATACGGAAGAACGATATCAAAAATCAGAATTGTGCGATTTTTACCGATTACTGTCCGGAAATCGTGAAACGCAACATCCGGTACCGTAGC
>CALDMI010000272.1 GCA_937914815.1 uncultured Clostridia bacterium | reverse complement strand
CGCGAGACCGCGGCGAATATTATCGCGAAGAGCCCGACTATCAGCGCGGGGACGCCGAAAAACAGGCAGAGCCCGAGCGACACGATGCCGCAGGTGAGCGAGAGAATTGAGAAGAGGCGCGTCCTCGTCCCGGGAACTGCCGTCTTGCTCTCTCCGCCCTCGTTTTGCTCTTTTTCGCCCTCCTCGCCGTCGGTTTCCTCCTCCGGGTCGGGGTCGCTGTTGTCGTTGTAAAAATATGCGGTGTGCTCCCCGCGCACCGGGGCGCGCTCCTCGTCCGGTGAGGTGAGGAGACGGCTCTCGTCGTCGTTATAATTTTCGTTTCTGTCTGTCATATCACACCTCCCGCCGCGATGGCGTTTGCCGCAAGAACAATAAAGGTTATTATCATGGCAATTGTCACGAGCACAGACGCTATGCCGAGCCCGAGACCGATAGCCGACCACCAGTCAAACGCGCGCTTGCGCGACGCCTGCACGCTTGAGGCGATTATCGCAAATATTCCGAGCCCCGGGATAAAGGGCAGTATCGTGAGTTTCAGCGCCGCGCAGATTACCGCCGCTATGCCGAGCCCGTTTGAGTACTTGCCACCGCTCCGGTATATCTCCGCCCCGGCAATCGTGCTGCCGGAGGCTGTGGCATTTGCGGCTGCCTCCGGTGCTCCGGGGGTGGAGGCGTCGCCCTGAAATCCGGCTTCGTTTCCGTCTGCCGTGCCGTTGGGTGCCGCTCCGGTCGCATCTGTCTGACCCTCGCCCGCATCACATGCGGGGCATACGGCGTTGCTGCTGTCCGTCGCCCTGTCCGCCTGCTCCTCCGCCTCGTAGTTTACGAAGCTGTCCGCGGCAAAGCTGTCTGCGCGGTTCTTCTCTCCGTTATCCGTCATGGCGTTCTCCCGTCCTTACTTTTCTTAATTTTATCATATGTCGCCGATATAATCAATAGAAACTTTTCACTCCCGGCTGTCTGTCGCGAGAATGTCCGCGCCGGTGCCGCACACATTCTTTATGAGAACGTCCCCGATATGCACGGGGAGCGGGGCGGTGACCGACTTTATCGCGGTCATGACCGCGGTTATATCCTCTTTCGGCACCGGGGCGGAGGTTTTCACGGGGACTACTCCGCCGCCCGATGTCCGGACGGTGCTTGTGACGATGCGCGTCGGGTGCGTGCACTCGGTTTTCGCATATTCGAGCCCGCGGGGGCAGGAATATCCGGTTATCTCCTCCGGCGCGCCGGAGTCTCCGAGCCGGACGTTTATCCGACAGCCGCGCGGGCAGACGATACATGTAAGTTCTCTTGTGTTCATTCCTCCGCCTCCAGCGTTATTTTTATCTCTCCGGAGCTAACTCCGGCGAGGTCTTTCCCCTTTAATAAGAGAGTTTCCATTTCCCCGGGCGCGAGGTGCAGAGCCTTTTTCTTTGCTATAACCCGCCCGTCAGAGAGCGTGGCAAGAACGGTCGCCCCGCGGAACACGTCGGAGACCCGGAAGTAGAGCCGCACGTCCTCCGCGCGGCGCAGTCTCTGCGGGACGGTGTAGCGCACCCGCCCGTCGGTGGTTATCTTTATATCAACGTCGGGGGGGATTTCGTCGGCTTTCGCGTCGTTTGCAATTTCGCCTGTTGTCCTGCCGCCTATCGCTTTGCCCGCGCTTTTTTCGGCTTTCTTACGAGTGCTTTTTATAAACTCCGCGGCGGACTCTCCGGCGAGCGCCGCCTCCTCCGACACATAGTCGACGAGGTCGTGAACGTGCAGAACGTTGCCGCAGGCGAATATGCCCGGCGCGTCACACTGCCGCCCGCCGTCGACGACGGCGCCACCGGTCACCCGGTCGAGGGTTATTCCCGCGCCCTTTGTCAGCTCGTTCTCCGGCAGGAGCCCGCAGGAGAGGAGCAGCGTGTCGCAGGGGATATATTCCTCCGTCCCCGGTATCGGGCGGCGGCTTTTGTCGACCTCGGAAATCGTCACTCCGCTAAGCCGCCCGCGTCCGTGGATTCCGGTCACGGTGTGCGAGAGCTTCAGAGGAATCTGAAAGTCGTTCAGACACTGCTCGATATTCCTTGCAAGACCGCCGGAGTAGGGGAGCAGTTCACATACCGCGCGGACTCTCGCTCCCTCGAGCGTCATGCGCCGCGCCATAATAAGCCCTATATCACCGGAGCCGAGAATGACTACCTCCCGCCCCGGCATTATGCCCATTATATTTACAAGTTTCTGCGCTGTGCCCGCAGTGTAGACCCCCGAGGGGCGAAAGCCCGGAATGTTCAGCGCGCCGCGCGGTCTCTCGCGACAGCCCATCGCGAGTATGACAGCCCCGCACTCGATGGTCATATATCCCTCGGTGCGGCTAACCGCCGTGACCCGCCTGTCGCGGCTCACTGATATTACCGTCGTCCCGGTCAGAACTCTTATACCGCGCTCTCTTACCATGTCGGCGTATCTCGCCGCATATTCCGGTCCGGTCAGCTCCTCGCCGAAGCGGTGGAGCCCGAAGCCGTTGTGTATGCACTGCAGGAGTATTCCGCCCTCGCGCTCTCCGCGCTCGAGGAGGAGTATATCCCGTATTCCGGCGTCATACGCCGAGACAGCCGCCGCCATTCCGGCAGGTCCGGCGCCAACTATGACAAGCTCACATTTCATTTTTCCGTCCCCCGCAGATCATCTGCCGCAATTCGGGAGCTGCCGCCGGATTTCGTCACCTGATCCTCCGGTATACCGAGCTCGCGGGCGAGGATTTCAACTATATATGGGGTGCAGAAGCCGCCCTGACATCTCCCCATTGTAGAGCGCGTCCGCCGCTTTATTCCGTCGACGTCGGAGGGGCGGGGGTTTCTGCGGATAGCCTCGAGTATCTCGCCCTCCGTCACCGTCTCGCAACGGCAGATAACCCGGGCAAATGCCGGGTCGCGCGCGATAGCCTCCCGCCGCTCCTCCTCCGTCATATCGCGAAAGTGCGGCATCGGGGCGCGCTTCGGGTTATAGTCAGGCTTTTCGGCGAGCTCTGCGCCCATGTCACGGAGAAACTCTACGACGTATTTTGCGATAGCGGGAGCCGAGGTAAGCCCGGGGCTCTCTATCCCGGCGACATTTATAAAGCTCTCCGCCGGGGAGTTTATTATGAAGTCTCCGGTGTCGCCCTTCGCGCGGAGCCCGGCGAACGAGGTTATCACCTTTGAAAAATCTATTTTCGACACCTGCTCGGTTGCCGAGCGGCGCACAGTCGCGAGCCCCTCTGCCGTCGTGGAGGTGTCCTCCTTGTCCTTTATGTCCTCCGCGGTGGGTCCGAGGAGGAGATTTCCGTCGACAGTCGGGGAGACGAGTATTCCTTTTCCCATTTTGGAGGGACAGCGGAATATCGTATGCGAGACGAGTCCTCCGCACTCGCGGTCAAGGAGCATATACTCCCCGCGCCGCGGAGTTATGTGAAAGCTTTCGTCGCCGACCATCGCGGCAATATCGTCGGAATATACCCCGGCGCAGTTTATTACGTACCTTGCCGAGACGGAGCCGCCCCTGCCGGATAATTCGTACACGCCCCCGCACTTTTCTATTTTTTCGACCGGGAAGGAGAGCCGGAGGGTCACCCCGTTGTCCATTGCACAGCCGACGGCGGAGATACAGAGCTCATACGGGCAGAGTATCGCGCCGGAGGGGGCGAGGAGCGCACATTTTACCCCGTCGCCGAGGTTCGGCTCAAGCCCACGTGCCTCTTTTTCTGTCAGCAGGCGCATACCGGGGACGCCGTTTTTCTCCCCGCGGGCGAGCAGCTCCCGGAGCGTTTCAAGGTCGTCATCCGAGAAGCCGACAACGAGAGAGCCGTTTCTTTGATACTTGACCCCGAGGTCGCGGCAGACTCCCTCCATCATGCGGGAGCCCTCGACATTGAAGCGCGCCTTGAGAGTCCCCGGCAGGGCGTCAAACCCCGCGTGTACTATCGCGCTGTTCGCCTTCGTCGCCCCGACGGCGACGTCCTCCGCCCGCTCGAGCAGGACGGTTTTTATGGTATATCGCGAGAGCTCGCGGGCGAGCATACCGCCGACGACGCCGGCGCCGATTATTGCTATGTCGTACAAATCCGTAAATTCCTTTCGTGAGTTGTCTCTCTGCCGGGCGGCACACCCGTCCGCCGGCAGCCAATGGGGGGCGTGTGCGTTTTTCGGCAGTGCACCGCCCTTATTTTTCAGAGGTTTGCGGGGTCGTCATTCCCCGGGTTCCCCGGGGTGAGAGTGAAGTCGAAATCAATATGCTTTTCGCTTATCGCCGCGTCGTGCAGAAGTTTCGGTCCGCAGGAGTTCGAGCCTATCGGGGAGGTGCGGTAGTCGACGGTTACGGTCGTCTCGTCCTCCGCCCTGAGCGCAAAGTCGTGACCTATGCAGGTCATCTGCTCCTTTGTGTAGTGCGACGCGCGGAACGAGAAGTTTTCCGCACTTATCGAGAGACCGAGCCCGGAGACATCGCTGACCGACGCATATGAGCACCCGGTGTGCGATGAGTTTTCCTGCGGGCGGATGTAGTGGATAAATTCGTCCTTTACAGTGCTCTCAAAGCGCGAGAGCCGGCAGGAGAGAAGCTTATCCTCGTATGACTCGCCGGGACCGTAGCCGAAATAGGTTATATCCTCACAGCCCGCGGGCATCTTAAATTCAAATCCGAACCTCGGGAGTATCGGCGCCGCCTTGTCTATATTCGCGCTGACCGATACCCGGAGTCCCGCCGCCGTCATAGAGTAGGTAAGAGACATCATGGCGGCACACGCCCCGCCGGGGGTGATGAGCGAAAGCCTTGCATTTACAGAGTACGGGTTTACTTTCACGCCCTCGGTGCGGAGGGTCAGCTCGTCGAGCCCATACTCCTCCCACTCTTTCCGTATATACATGTCGTTGTCGGTCGGCGCGCGCCAGAGCGAGGGGGTCACGGGGGAGATGAGGTTTTCAAAGCCGTCTTTTGAGATGCCGGTTATAAGTCCGCTGCCCCTGTCTATTGTGACGACCGTCTCGCCGCGCGAGAGAATTATATTTCCGTTCCGCTCGGAGATTTTCGCGCCCTCATCGGGACGGAGCGGCGAATATCCGCTGTCGCGGCGGAGAATAATCTGCGAAAATCCGACCGGGAATCCGCCGTCTGCCCACTCGGTCGCCCTGTTCATATGTGCCGTGACGTTCAGGGTCAGCACGCGCCCGCCGGTCGGCGGCGCGGGAATATCATAGCTCCGGCTCTCACCGGGGGCGATGTCAGGGGCGGATATCTGCCCGCCCTCGCCGCGCCGCCCGTCGGTTTCATAGTACCATACGAAGTCGAGGTCGGAGAGGGTGGTGAAAAATCTGCGGCTTTTTATTGTAAGGCGGCTTCCGTCAAGCGATATTTCAAAGGGCTTTATCGCCTCTTTCAGCTCTGCCATGCCGCTGCTCTCCCGCCTGTCGGGGAAGAGGAGACCGTCGACGCAGAAGTTGCCGTCGTTCGGCATATCGCCGAAGTCGCCGCCGTAGAGATACCGCGGCTCGGTATACTTCTTCAGCCCCGCGGCTACCGCGTGGTCAAAGAACTCCCAGACGCACCCGCCGAGGAGACGGTCATCCGAGTAAACGAGCCGCCAGTAGTCGGCGAGCCCGCCGGGACCGTTGCCCATTGCGTGCGCATACTCGCACATGAAGAACGGCTTCTTCCTGCCCGCATCGATGTAGCGTCTCTTTATATCGTCAACCGAGAGATACATCCGGCTGTATATATCAAGATAGGAGTCGTAATAATCGACCGGAACCGGGGGCGTTTCCCCGCGCGCCGCGATGTCAAGCAGTGCGTCCGTCCTTCTCGATTCGTCCTCACAGTGGGTGAGGCGGGAGGGGTCGCGGCGGCGGAAATATTCGAGCTCGGCGCGGTGGTTTATCCCGGAGCCGGACTCGTTACCTACCGACCACATGATGACCGACGGGCGGTTCTTGTCCCGCTCGAGGAGGAGGGCGGCACGCTCAAGGTACTGCGCCTGCCATGCGGGGTCGTTCGTCAGGGGCGTCTCGTCGATATTTATTCCGAGACCGTGGGTTTCGAGGTCACATTCGTCGATTACATAGAGACCGTACCGGTCGGTGAGCTCGTAAAATCTCGGGTCGTTCGGGTAGTGTGAGGTGCGGACGGCG
>CALDMI010000271.1 GCA_937914815.1 uncultured Clostridia bacterium | reverse complement strand
AATACCGGAATAGATTTTTGCGATGTCTATATCGTCGGCGGCGGTGCAAAGAACGGATATGTCAACGAGGCGACGGAGAGAAGAACCGGAAAGCGCGTCCACGCAATGCCGATAGAGGCAACGGCGATAGGAAATCTCAAGGTTCAGATGAAAGCCGACAAATAAGCGATTTTTGTAAAGCATTATTTACAATTCAAGTATTTAATTTAAGTATTTAATAAAAATTACATACAAAGGAGAACAAACAGAATGAAAGCATATGAGAACGCAAAGGTCGTGTATGCAAAGTACGGTATAGACACCGAGGAGGCGATAAAGACCCTCGCCTCTATCCCGGTATCAATACACTGCTGGCAGGGCGACGATGTCGCGGGATTTGAGAACAGCGGACCGCTCACCGGCGGTATACAGGCGACCGGAAACTACCCCGGAAAGGCGAGAACGCCGGAGGAGCTGATGGCGGACTTTGACAAGGTCCTCTCCCTCGTCCCCGGAAAGAAGAGAATAAATCTCCACGCGATATACGCGATAACCGGCGGCGAGAAGGTCGAGCGCGATAAGCTTGAGCCGAAGCACTTTGACGCATGGATAAAGTACGCGAAGCTGAAGAAGATAGGAATAGACTTCAACCCCACATTCTTCTCCTCACCCATGGTAAAGGACAATCTCACCCTGTCGAGCCCGGACGAGAATGTAAGACAGTACTGGATAAGACACGGTAAGGCGTGCCGTAAGATAGCGGCTTACATCGGCGAGAAGCTCGGTTCACCCTGCCTCTGCAACATCTGGATTCCCGACGGAATGAAGGAGACCCCGGCAGACAGAATGGGACCGAGAGCCCGTCTGAAGGACTCTCTTGACCAGATATTCTCCGTAAAGTACGACAAGAAATATATAATCGATTCGTGCGAGAGCAAGGTGTTCGGAATAGGGCTTGAGAGCTACACCGTCGGCTCTGCGGAGTTCTACCAGAACTACTGCGCGAAGAACGGTATCTGCTGCCTCCTTGACAACGGACACTATCATCCTACCGAGATGGTATCGGATAAGATATCCTCGCTCCTCCTCTTCAACGACTATGTGGCTCTGCATGTGACCCGCCCTGTTCGCTGGGACTCCGACCATGTTGTGTCGTTTGACGACGAGACCCGCGAGATAGCAAAGGAAATAATAAGGAACCATGCGGAGCGCAAGGTGCTTATCGGTCTTGACTACTTCGACGCGTCGATAAACCGTATCGCCGCATGGACGATAGGCGCGCGCAATATGCAGAAGGCACTGCTTTACGCTCTCCTTCTCCCGAACAAGTCGCTGGCTGATATGCAGGACAGCGCGAACTTTACGAAGATGTTCGCCGTAAGCGAGGAGTTCAAGACCTTCCCGTTCGGCGACGTATGGGATGAGTACTGCGAGAGATGCGGAGTGCCCGTAGGAATGAACTGGATCCGCGAGGCTGAGGTATACGAGTCGGAGGTTCTCTCAAAGAGAGGCTGAGACCCGCTCCCGGTATTCTGAAAGGAAACATATGAAAAATATTCTTGAAGCAAAATTCATGGTAGAGGCTATCCGCACATTCTCGAACCTCTACCGCCTCGGGTGGGATGAGCGCAACGGCGGAAACCTCACCTATCTTCTGACAGACGACGATGTCCGCGACTATCTTGACACGACAAAGGTGATACGCGAGATACCCTTTGATTTCGACGGATCCGCTCTTATCGGAAAGATGTTCCTCGTTACCGGAACCGGAGAGTACTTCAAAAACATACAGTACGAGCCGGAAAAGGACCTCGGAATTATAAGAATAGGCGCCACCGGGCGCGTCGCAGAGCTCCTCTGGGGCTTCCGCGGAGGAAATAAATTCACCTCCGAGCTCCCCTCGCACCTGATGAGCCATATCTCCCGCCTGTCGGTCGACCCGCTCCACAGGGTGGTAATTCACAGCCACCCGACCTACACGGTTGCGATGTCTCTGACCCATGCGCTGACCGAGAGGGAGTTTACCCGCTCACTCTGGAAGGTGCAGACCGAGAGTATCGTTGTGTTCCCGGAGGGAATATCCGTTCTTCCGTGGATGGTCTGCGGAAATAATGAGATAGGCGCCGCGACGGCAAAGAAACTCACGACGACGCGTATCTGCGTCTGGACGGCGCACGGCATATACGGTACCGGGCGCACGCTTGATGAGGCTTTCGGACTTATCGAGACGGTGGAAAAGGCGGCGCAGCTCTTCATGCTCACCGAGGGACACGACAGAATAAACGAGATAAGCGACAGACAGCTGAAGGAACTCGCCGCGTCGTTTGGTCTTAATTACAGAAAAGATTATCTTGATTAACCCGGTTAACCCTATTAACCGGATTAACCGGAGCCGTCCCCGCGCTTTGCCGCGGGGACGGCTCTTTTCTTTTTGCTAAAAAAACCGCCGCACACGGCTTCTCGCGGATTTTTTACCGTGAAAAATGCCGTATGCGGCGATATTTCTTTGTTTTTTACTATGACGGTCGCCTTGCCTGCGAGCGCGCCGCGGGTTGCGGGCGCGGCTGATGTGGCTTTTGCACTTTGCATAGCAGCCGCGTGGCGGCTTGCCGCCGCCAGTTTGCCCGGCGCCCTTTGAAACGGTCGCGGGGCGGTTTGCTTTATGACAGTGAAACCCGCAGAATGTAGGTCGTATAGCCTGCGTCGGATGTGCCGGGGACATATGACGTGATACCGAGGGCTGTGCAGATGTCGGCTACTGTTACGCCGGAGTTTTCCGTTACCGCTATCTCAAACATCATAGTGCCGGCATTCGTCCGCCCGCCGTAATAGTCAGAGTCGGTGACGGGGGAGAGCGAGTACTTCTTTATATAAGCCGAGAGACGGACAAGGTCGGCTTTATTTTCGATAAGTAGTGAGAGCGGCAGACCGTCGACTCCCCTGACCTTTATATCCGGGTAGACATTTTTCGGCGCGTCCGACGACTCAAAGCCCGCCGGGGTATCGAATGTGCAGGTCTTCCTCTTGTATTCGTCGGTGAAGAGGAAGCAGGTGAGCGTCATGAGTTCCGTTTCCCCGACGCCGACATTGCCGTGCGTCGCGTCGACACCGTACCAACCGCCAAGATATACCTTGTTCCATGCGTGTCCGCCCGCATCTATCTGCGTACCGCTCACGCGGATGCAGGCGATATTTTCAATTCTCGCCATTATGAGATATGCCTTTGCTATTCCGTCGCATACCGCGAGTCGGGAGTCAAACACGCCCTCGGCATACCATGCGGTGTATCTGTGCCAGACGGCGGAAATCTCGTCGTCTCCCGCCGCGCCGTAGTCGTAGCTCACATTGAGTATCAGCCATTCGTATATTGCGCGGAGCTTCTCGGTGTCGGACATTCCGGGCTCGGTTATCATGCGGAGTATATTCTTTGCCGCCTCGTATATCCTCTCGGCGGAGGAGCCCGCGACCGGGAGCGGGCGCGCACCGTGCTCAAGAGCGTAGACAAGCTGATTTGTGGTATAGACGCTCACCGTCCGGGTGAGATTTTCGATGGCGAAGGAGTCATATCCGCTGCCCATTCCGGCGGCGCTCTCATGGAAAGCATAGAGGTATTTTGTCTTTATTATCTGCTTTTCCTCCGGGGTTGTCAGCGATGCGTCGAGCGAGAGGTCTCCGCTGAAATATACCGCCGTCGGGCGGTAGGGCGCCGCCCCCGTGTAGGAGTAGGGGAGGGGAATCCCGCTCGGGAAGCTGCTCTTTTTTATAAGGGAGGACATATAGGAGCTCAGTGCGTCCGCGCTCTCAAACTCCGGAGAGTATCCGCCGGAGAAAGTGATAGTTATCTTCTTTTCTATCGTGAAGAACTGGACATATTCTATGAAAGCGATAAACTCCTCCTCGGAGGTAATCTCTATTTTCTCCGTGCCGACTGCGGCGGAGAATTTATCCGAGTAGGCAAAAAATCCGTCGGTCCCGAGGTATTCCCATTCGCTGTAAAGATTCATATCCGAGGTGACGGGAGAGGAGAAATCATACTCGCTCCCGGGCGAGAGGGTGGGGGTCGTGTACCATTTTCCGAGCCTGTACGCGCTCATTCCGTACTCTGACGGGTCAATATCCGGGGCGGCGAGCCGCTCTCCCGCGGCGACCTTGCGGTCGAGACTCTCGAGGTGCACGCCGTTCACCGTGAAGGTGGCGGAGGCGGCGGAGACAAAGTACGCGTAGGCGGTCTTACCCGCCTTTGCAAAGGCGTAATCAATGTAGTTTATGCTCTCGCCCGCGCCGTCCGGCTCTGTAAACCATCCACGGAATATCTTCCCGTCAAGGGTCGGGGCGGTGAGCACCACGCGCCCGTCCTCGACCGTAACAGCCCCGGGATTTCCGTTCACTGCGCCCGCGGGCAGATCATAGTTGACATCAAGAGTGACAAGAGAGAACCGCGCCTCAAGCGTCAGGTCGTCGGAGAGGGCGGTGTAGGTGATTGTCGTCCCGGTCTGCTCTCCGAGCTGCGGCTCTGCCGGGGTTCCGTCGGGGTTATACCACCCCTCGAAGACGTAGCCGTCGTTTACCGTTATGCTTATCGACGCGTCGCCGCCGTAGGCGATGTCTTCTCCGTTCGGGAATATGATATTTGCGGCGTTTTTGTAGGTCGGGTTGACCATTATATGGAGTATTCGCGCCTCCTCACGGAAGAGGGCGGTGTAGGTCGTGTCCTCGGTCGCCTCGGCGAGCGCGGGCTCCCAGCCCGTGAACACATATTGCTTTGCCCCCTCCGGCGGCTTCTCAGGCGTCCCGGGATAGGCGGGTAGAGTGCCTCCCTCTGCGTCCACCACCGTTTCGGTGCCGTTTACGGAGAAGGTGATTTTATATTTGTTGGCAGACCATTTTCCCACGAGATGTAAATTAGAGTTTACAGCTGTGCCGTCTTTCCACGGCGCACTCCCGAAGTACCAGCCGAGGAACGTATATCCCGGTCGCGCCTCCGGCGCCGCGGGGGTCAGCGTCTCACCTTTCTTTATCTTTACGGTGTCCTTCGTCCCGTCCCAGTTTTCAAATGTAACCGTAAATTCCTGCGTTATAAGGTCGGAAAGACCTGTGCAGGAGAGGGTGAAGAGGAGGACGGACATAAGTAGAATTAGCGGGAGGAGTATACGGAGTATGTGTTTTTTCATAGCAGTACCCGCCGGCTTTACGGCGCCTTTCCGTTTTTTATTATTACTTTCTGCGGCACGC
Source organism: uncultured Clostridia bacterium (assembly GCA_937914815.1). Lineage (GTDB taxonomy): Bacteria > Bacillota > Clostridia > Oscillospirales > CAG-272 > UBA1740. Next base: position 908 of record CALDMI010000271.1, on the reverse strand, counting down.
GGTTTTATGGGCACGCCGCGGTCTTACACGATATATGTAAACTGTTATTTACAAAATCACCGGTTTATGCGATTTCGTGGAGCTTCTCACGGCAGAGGACGGCGCGGAGGTTCATATCCTTATCGGTGAATATGAGGTCGGCGTCCATACCGACGGCGACTTTCCCCTTGTTCAGCCCCATGAGCCTTGCGGGGTTCTCGCTCGCCATTTTAACCGCCGTGTCCTCGGGTATTCCGAACGAGATTGCGACCTTTACACAGTCGAAGAGGTTGGTTGTCGAGCCGGCGAGGTGGTCGTCCTCGGTAAGCGCCGCGCCACCGGTCACATGTATCTTCTGCCCGCCGAACATATACTCTCCGTCGCCGAGCCCGGTCGCGCGCATAGAGTCGCTGATAAGTACCACTCTGTCCTCGCCGAATATCGAGATTAGCATCTTTACGGCAGCCATGTGGACGTGCCGCCCGTCGCATATGAGCTGTGCGTATACGTCGTCGCGCATTGCTCCCGCGCCTATCGGACCGGGGGCTCTGTGATGTATCGGAGGCATCGCGTTGAACGTGTGGGTGAGGCATCTTGCCCCGGCGGCAAACGCGCGGAGCGCGCAGTCATAATCCGCGTCGGTATGACCTATCGAGACGACGGCGGGGCACTCACGGATAAAGCTGTCGTCCGGCGCGCACTCCGGCGCTATCGTGACCATTTTGACGCGACTCCAGTCGGGGAGAAAATCCATAGACGGTGGGACTATGAAGTCCTCGTTCTGTGCGCCCTTGTGATTTGCGTTGATAAAGGGACCCTCCATGTGAAAACCGGGGATATTCGCCCCGTCCTCGGAGTAGGTTTCGGCTTTGAGCGCGGATATTATATCCTCTCTTCCCATTGTCATTGTGGTGGGGTACCACGTTGTG
>CALDMI010000270.1 GCA_937914815.1 uncultured Clostridia bacterium | reverse complement strand
GCACGCCGGTCCCCTCGGATATGCCCGGCTACCCGCACCCGGAGATCTCCTCTGCCGGGACATTTGTCACCGGCGCGACAAACGAACTCTCCTGTGACGGACCGCTGACAGAGCCGTATACAGCTTATCTTCAGGGCGGTCTCACATACGAATACGGGAAGCTCGGTGTAATGCGGGCTATCGACGAGATGGCGGGCTCCTGATATGGGAAAATGCTATATTGTCGGCGCCGGGGACTTCGGCGGAGAAATACACCCCGAAAATGGCGATATTGTGATAGCCGCCGACGGCGGATACGACAGCCTCCTGTCCCGCGGCATAACTCCCGATGTCCTTATCGGCGACCTTGATTCGACACACGGGGTGCCACATGGAGTAGAAACTCACCGCTTCCCGGTGAGAAAAGACGATACCGATATGTTCATAGCCTACAGAGAGGGCAGGGCGCGCGGCTACCGCGATTTTGAGCTCCACGGCGGCACAGGGGGAAGAGAAGACCACACCTTTGCAAACTATGCGCTTCTCCTTACGATGCGCCGCGCCGGGGACACCGGCGTCCTCGTCTCGGACGCGTCACGCACTTATGTTCTTCTGAACGAAGAGCGCACCTTCCGCGGCGCGGCAGGGACGCATATTTCGGTCTTTGCCTTTGGCGGCGTGGCACACGGGGTGACCATACGCGGCGCGGAGTACGGGGCGGAGAATATCGACATGACCCCGGATTATCCCCTCGGCGTCTCAAATGTAATGAAAAATGGGGATATGACCGCCTCGGTTTCCGATGGGGCACTCCTCGTAATACAGCGTCTCTTTGATTAGTAGCTACCCGTGTACGGTTTTTGCGGGGTTTCTGCCGAAAATTCGACAGACCGCTTGACAAAGCGGGCGCTTTGTGCTACAATTCTCCTTGCCAAACAGAATAGTCAGGGGTGCTTCTTTTTTGAGGCTGAGACGGGGAGACCCGAACCCTTTAACCTGATACGGATAATGCCGTCGTAGGAAGATAGTTCGATTTCGATATAGTTATTATCTTACCGGTGAGACGATTTTGTCTTGGCGGTAATTTTTTTTGTTCCGGGACATATCCCGGGGAAAGTGTACTATATGAGAAACACAAAGGTCCGCACGCTCTGTGAGTGTGCAATGATGGTCGCGCTCGCGTTTGCGCTGAGCTATGCGAAGATTTTCGAGATGCCGCTCGGCGGCTCGGTAACTATCTGCAGTATGCTCCCGATAATGCTGATAGGCATAAAGTACGGTCCGATAATCGGGCTCGGCACCGGGTTTGTATACTCGATCACACAGCTTATCCAGTCGCTCGCTGCGGGTAATGTCTTTCCGTATCTCTATACATGGCAGGCGGTTGTCATGTGCATAATCTTTGACTACA
>CALDMI010000269.1 GCA_937914815.1 uncultured Clostridia bacterium | reverse complement strand
CTCGGTGATAAAGGTGTTCTCCTACTCGGAAGAGTACGATGCCTTCCGTGAGGCGGACGCGGGTGAAAACCTCCTCGCGACGCTCACCTCCTCTGTCGGCGGTACGGTTGTCACCGACCCGATAGAGGTATATTCCACCTTTGAAAAGACCTACTCGTCGACCAAAGACCCGCGCATGACCTTCCTTATCGTCGCGATAGTCTGCGTCCTTATAGACGTCGCGGTCAGAAAGTTCAAGTTCAAGTGGCCCCATGAGATAATCCGCGAGCGGAGAATTTCCGCCGCGGCGGGGACCGGAGAAAAGAACGGAGCCGGAGAAAAGGACGCAAAATAACCGAAGTTCCTTTTGCGAAAGGAGGACCCGATGAAAAAAACAATACTCGGATTTCTTGTCTGCCTTGCGCTCGTATTCACCGTCCTCGGTGTGACGGGCTGCGGCGGGGATTCCCTGCGGGTGCCCGCGGATGTCCGCGTCGACCCCGTGACGCTGACCCTCTCGTGGAGAGCGGTGAGCGGAGCCGCGTTCTACACCGTCGAGATAGACGGCGACGGCGGCAGGGCAGAGATGGATTCCGGAAAAAATACATATTCTCTTGAGCGGCTCGAGCCCGGTAAGTACACCGCGCGCGTAAGGGCAGTGGCGGGGAGCGACGGTGACGCAGGTGACTCCGGCTGGTCGGAGAAGGTCACATTCGAGCGGGAGGCAGAGTGCGGGCTCGTGTTCGCCATTACCTCCGCGGGTGACTCCTTTGAGGTCACCGGCATGGGATCTGCCACCGGGGATATAACCGTCCCCGACAATTACCGCGGACTCCCGGTTATCGGGATAGCCGACCGGGCGTTCTATAATAAGAGTGCCGTAACAACGGTAACTCTCGGAGAAAACATAAAGTATATAGGAAGCATGGCTTTCGCCAACTGCTCTTACCTTGAAAGAATAAATCTGCCGGAGAGCCTTACATCGATAGGCGAGGGGGCATTCCAGAGTTGCCGTGTGCTCGCCTCCGGTATTGTAATTCCGGAGGGCGTCGCGGAGATCTCCGCCCGCACATTCCAGTATTGCAGAAAGCTCACGTCGGTTACGATAGGCTCCGGAGTAAAGACTATCGGAGAGTCGGCATTCGAGGGCTGTGAGACACTCACGAAAATAGCGGTGCCCGACGGGGTCACCACTCTCGGCGACTCGACATTCGCCCGTTGTACCCGTCTCTCGGATATATCGGTCGGCACCGGAGTGACGACCTATCCCGCAAATCTCTTCCGCGGCTGTACCGCGATAACCTCCGTAACCGTCGGTGACGGGGTCACGGAGATAGGGAGCTACGCTCTCGCGGGCTGTACCGCCCTTACCGAGATATCGATGGGCGACGCGGTCCTTTCGATAGGCGACTTTGCCTTTGACGGCTGCACCTCCCTCGGGAGCGTGTGGCACATGAGCGCATCTCTTACATCTCTCGGGCAGTACGCCTTCCGCGATACTCTCTTCTTTACCGCAGAGGGCACGGACGACACGGTATATGTCGGTGGCTGGTTCCTCGGGAGCAAGAGTGGGAAAATGAGAGGACAGACGATAGCCGACGGGACAGTCGGAATAGCCGATTTCGCGCTCTATAAATGCGAGGAGTTCGATGATATACTGACCCTGCCGAAGAGTCTTCGTTATATAGGAAAGAGCGCGTTCTCAAACTGCGGGAAGCTGACCGGCGTAATAATCGGCTCCGGCGTTCTCGAAATAGGGAATGAGGCGTTCATAGGCTGTTCCGCCCTCTCGGGTCTCTTCCTCGGTGACTACACCGGCACGACCCTCGGCGACAGCTCGCTTACAAGGATAGGCGATTACGCATTCGGAGCCTGCACATCCCTCTCCTCTGTGATAATCCCCCCGACGGTAACGAAAATAGGCTCGCATGCCTTCCGTGACTCGGCGATATACAAAAATTCTTCCCGCGAGGTTTACGCCGGAAACTGGATAGTAGACTGCAGGAGCGACGGGGCATACGGCGCCGTGGCAATCGAGGACGGGACGGTCGGAATAGCCGACTACGCGTTCAACGCCTGCAAGGGAATATCCTCCGTCGTGATACCAGACAGCGTAAAATTTATAGGAAGATCGGCGTTCTATAAGTGCGAGGGGCTGACCGCGGCGACACTGCCGCAGGGGCTCACCGAAATTCCGGATTACCTCTTCTACGGCTGTACATCGCTTGAGATGCCCGCCCTCCCCGAGAGCGTCTCCCGCATAGGCAGGTCGGCGTTCTACAAGTGCCGCCTCGTCTCCGAGGGGAGCGAGAGCGGAGATAACACCCTTACGGTTCCGTCATCGGTGCGTGAGATAGGCGATTATGCCTTCTACGGATGTACATACACATATACGGATGAGAGCGGAGAGCAGAAGAACGGCGGTATAGATATACTCGTCATAGGCTCCGGGACCGTGAGTATCGGAAAACAGGCGTTCTCCGGTATGCTCTCGCTCCGTGAGGTGACCCTCGGATATTCTCTCTCGGAGATAGGCGAAAAGGCGTTCTATAAGTGTACCGCACTTGCGGGCGTCACATTCTCCGACGGACTAAAAACAATAGGAGATAAGGCGTTCTACGGGTGCACGGCTCTCACCGCGGCGCACCTCCCCGCGACGCTTACCGATATAGGAAATTACGCGTTCTACCGCTGCACAGCTCTTGCGTCCCTTGACCTCGGCGGGACGATAAGAATAGGGAACTCGGCTTTCCTCGGCTGTACGGCGCTTACATCACTGAAAATCCCGGCGAGCCTTGACAGAATAGGAACGCAGGCGTTCCGCGGGTGCACGGGGCTCACCTCCGTGATAATCCCGGAGACGCTCGGTAATGTAGGGGCACATGCCTTCTACGGCTGTCGCGGACTCACGCTCTATATAGAGAGCACCACTCTCCCCGCGGGCTTTGACTCCCGGTGGAACTCCTCCTACCGCCCGGCGGTATACGGAGTGAAATACGAGGGGGACAGGGTAGTGTCTTTCACCTACTCAAAGGACACGGCGGAAAACCTTGACGGTACCTACCGCCTCTCCGACCCGTCGGCAGACGGATATGTCTTTGCAGGCTGGGCGACGGAGCCCGGCGGCGACGCGGTCTACACCTCGGCGACAGTGACGGACGCCGCGGACGGAACCGTACTTTACGCAGTTTACACACCCGCCGGATGACCCGGCACTTCCATAAACCGAAAGGAATATAAAAATGAGAAAAAGAATTTCATCATTGCTCGTATGCCTTCTCATTCTCTCCCTCCTTGCCTTTGCCGTCTCCTGCGGCTCGGTAAAGGAACTTAAAGTGGAGAAGGAGCCGCAGCGCACCTATGTGCTCGGCAGCGAGCTTAATCTCTCGGGCGGCAGCCTGTCAGCGGACGGCGAGTCCGTCCCCATGACATCGGAGGATGTCACGGTCGAGGGCTATGACAAGGATAAGGAGGGAGAGCAGACGCTCACCTTCACCTACAAGGGCGCAAAAGCCGAGATGACAGTAACCGTCGTTCCGAGAATACGGACGGCGGAGCAGTACATCTACTTCCTCGGCGAGAGTATGGACGCAGTCGCGCTCCGTATGCGGGTCACAAAGAATGACGGAACCTCATTCACCATATCCGCAGGGGACGAGGGAGTGACCGTCACAGGGTTTGACTCATCGTCTGCAAAGGATGCGCTCACCCTCCATGTCACCTGCCGCGATGCGGGCGTCGACTACGAGGGCGATATAACCGTCTCGGTTCTTACCCCCGGCGTCACGTTCAGACAGCCGAGAAAGACCGAGTACGGCAGCCATGAGACGGAGCTTGACTCCACCGGCGCGTCGCTCACCCTGAAAAACGCGGACGGCAAGACCACCCGCAATATAAAGCTCACCGATATAACCTTTGAGGGCTTTGATCCCACCCTTGCCACGGCGCAAAATCCGTCGGTAAAGGAGACGATACGCGTAATCTTCGGCGGGCGCGAGCTTGCGACCTTCGAGATAACCGTAAAGTACAGCGATGTCTCAAAGATACATGACGCGACAGCGGCAATGCGCGCGCTCGACTGGTCGCATTACGAGGCGACGAAGGACGACAAGATGTACCTGCCCGAGGGCGCGACCGAGGAAATGGGGAAGAGCGCAATGGAGCTCCTCTCCCTCTGGTACTCCCTCTCCGATAAGGACGCCGCCGCGGTGCCCGACGCGGATATAGAGGCGGTTGCCCGCCTCGCCGCAATCTACGGCTACAATGCATGGACGGCGGCGGTGAACCGTGCGTACGAAAACGTTTTCAAGATTGACGTCGGCGATATAACCTACACCTGCGTGAACCGCGACGACGCGGTAGCCGGACTTGAAAAGCTCCGCGCGGCGGAGGACGACGATACTAAGCTCGTCCTCTCCTACGGCTCGCTCCTAAAAAATGCGAAGCTCACCGCCCGCTGCGGCGAGACGGTCATATATAAGGGGGCGAAGGCAGAGGATGACTACGGTCAGATGACCGATGTTACCCTCACGGTTGCCGACCTCATGACGGTAATCTACGACAGCACATATTTTAATAAGGTCGCATCTCTTCTTGACAAGATGATAAACCTCGGGGATCTCCTCACCGTCCCGGCAGACTGGACGGCAGACGACCTCGCGGATTACAAGACCTCGATAGACAATACCTATAATGCAATTCTTGAGATATACCTCAACGACACGGCGACGAGCGAGGTATACGAGATAGTAAACGACTGGCGCGAAAACAAGGACCTCTTTGAGATCCTCTACCGCTTCTACTTCTCGGAGTACAAGGGCACGGATGCCACCGCCTCCGCCGCCGCGGATAAGAAGATAGACAAGCTCACAGAGTTCTATCTCCCCGGCGTTATGAACGAGCTCTACTCCGCCGCCGCAATGGCACAGCTCATGCAGAACTTCATGGCGAGCGCAAAGCAGAATTACTCCGGAGACAGCGGTGAGTACCCGCTTATCATGGAGAGCACCTACTTCTTCATTCTCTATGACGACGTCCAGGAGAAGAGCAACGAGATACTTAATCTCAAGGACGGACTGTACAACGAGCTTTACGAGCGCGTGTTCTACGGCGTTGTCCTGCAGATGATGTGGGGCGACTGCGGCTACTATGACCTTCTCGGCTCCTCGGCGCTTGACGAGGCGTCTCTCGAGGTTCTGAAAGCCTATCACAAGATATGGCTCGACGTCGACAATGACGAGAGCTACGTTCTGACGGCGGACTTCACGGCGAAAGTCACGGATATGTTCCGCGCGTTCATAGAGCTTACCCCGAACAGACAGTATAAGCTCCTCTCCGCGATAAATTACCTCTATGCGGAAAATCACCTGCCCTCGATGGCGCTCTATCCGAACGACGGCGTCGGTCTCACATCCGAGTTTGCGTCGTTCATATATGCGCATTTCTATGACGTTCTCGGAATCGATATAGAGGCTACGACCGAGAGCGACATTCAGCTTGTGTTTGAGGACCTCATGATAGCCGTTGAAACTTATGCAAACGGCGACTGGGACAACTTCGGCAAATTCATGACCGAGTCTCTTGCAAAGTATGCCGCGCTTTCCGCGACCGACCGCACGAAGGTCGACGACAACCTCGGCTTTGCAATGGATAAGTACAAGAATCTCCTTGCAATGTTCACCGTCACGACAGACGACGACGGCAATACTACGGCAACCTTCAAGCAGATAACCCTTGACGCAAAGTACCGTGAGCTCTTCGATAAGCTCTCGCAGGAGCTCTCAATGACATCGAGCGCCGAGCTCTTCATTGACGGCTATATCGCCGAGATCACCGGACAGTCGATACCGCTCTACCTTGCATATCTCGCCTCTTACGAGCGTGTGCGCGCATACATAGACGAGATACTCAACTGCGGCGACGAGGATGTGCTCCGCGCGTTCTACTACGAGCCGACCGGCACTGACGCGGGTCTCCCGCTCTTCAATTCGGTTTACGAGGCGGAGGGGACCTACAAGAGATACCTTCTCATGCTCGGCGTCGGCGAGGATAACTATGCAAACGAGAATACCGTAAATCTCCGTAAGTTCCTCTCGAAGTATGCGGATTACTTCTGGTCGGCTGTGGTACTGAAGTACCCGTCCTTCTCCGGAATGGTCGGCGGAGACTTTGATTTCAGCTCCGCATCTCTCGTTGAGATGATGCGCGAGTTCCGGGCACTCTCAACCTACGAGAAGTACCTGCTTTACGGTCTTGATTCCGAGCAGCTCTACTATTACGGAACCGTGCTCTACCTCAGCAATACCTACCCCGATACAAAGGTACCGACGCTTGCATACACTCTTATGCTCGTCGAGGTTTACCACTACACATATCTTCAGGACCCGACCGCTACCGTAACCCTTGAGGACGGAAGCGTCATGACCGTGAAGGAGATTCTCCTTGAGACATGGTACTCCTTTGAGTCGGACAGCGAGAGCGGGTATCAGACCCTCACGACGGAGGAGCAGGCAATATTCGATGAATACTTCGCGGAAATGACAGAGTATTACAGAGGAGAATGTAACAGAATCTCCGCAGAACAGTAACCACATCCAATGAAATTCTGCCACGCCGCCGCGGCGGTGTGGCAGACGGAAAAGCAATAATCGGAGGATAATATGAAAAAACGCACAAACCGCGTGCTGACATCGGTGATAATATCGCTTATGCTCCTTGTCAGCATGACGTTCGGCGCCGTTGCGGGTCTCCTGTCGGGGAACGGTGTCTCCGGCGGTCAGCTCGTAAAGACGAGCCTCGACACCGACGAGCTCCGCCGGCAGTACATGTCCGCCGCCGTCGCCGAATACATGCGGTACAGCTATTCGGGCGACCGGTGGGTGATAGTTGAGCTCCCGGGCGAGACGCTCTATGACCTTTATGAGAAGAGCGACGGCTATGAGTCATTCAGTGACTTCTGCGC
>CALDMI010000268.1 GCA_937914815.1 uncultured Clostridia bacterium | reverse complement strand
TGACCGGGAGCTTTTCCTTCGGCTCGCACCCGAGAATGTCCTTATCTGGTTTGCTATATAAAAGCGGGGAATTTATTCGGATAAGGTCGAGTGTGCTATTCGCGAGTTCCGGACTTTGTTTTTCTTTACCGTAGTCTCCGTATATGGAGTCTTTGTAAATGTAATACTGCGTCACTGCGCGGAGTACCATTATCCTGTCGCAGAATTCCTGCATACTTTCATTTGTATCCGGGGTATTGTATCTTGAATACAAAAATTCCAGCGTGCCATCGAGTTTTTTTCGGGCATATTCAAATTCGGCTTTCCATTCGTCGGAGTACTTTTTCTCGGCGTCTTTTTTTGTGTCTATGAGCTCCGCGAGGGTGCGTGCATACTTCATAAAACTTTCAAAGCAGAATACCGTCAGCGTTGTATTTGGAATTGGGTTATTTGAATCCTTGCTTTCAGATGCCCAGTAAATAGCTTCTAATGGTTCGTTGGCATTGATTGAGAGATCTCCGAGCCAATGCATACTGTCCTTTATGTAGAGAAACCGGCAGAAGCGCTGTTCCTCGCGCTCCTCTCCCTCCGGTGTCAGGAAGTTGTCTTTCAGAAATCCGCATCCGAGGAGCGTCGAGATGCTGAGCGTGGTCTGATTTATGGTGCCGGAGGTCCCGTATTCAAAGTTCCACCCGGACATCCAACAGAATTTTTCGTAGTCCCGGAGCGTCAGAAGCAGGTTAATTGCGCCGTTTATTTTCTTTTGTATATCATCGTCGCTCATTGGGCGTTTGAGTTTCAGGTTGTATTTCTCGAGGTTCTCGCGGTCTATGTTGCGATAGTGGTTCAGCATAAGAGTTCCGAAGCATATCGCACATATGCTTATGTCCGTTCTTTTTGAGTTGCCATTACTCTGACACCAGTCAATAGGATAATACACATACGGGCTGTATTTTCCGGGCTCCTCGCCTATGAAGAGACCGCACTTATCCTTAACCTCCGAAAAGCCCTTGCCGGAATAGATTGATTTTTCGTCTCCGGTTGTATATTCCGCCTTCACTCCGTCGATGTATCCCTCCGGAATATAGTAGATATCCGGATTTTTGTTCCTGAAACGGTTGTAAGCGTTCCAGTCGGTTTCGTTCTTTTCGGTATTCAGAATGATGGCGGCATTCATATCATTATCGGATGTCAGAAAGCGACTCTGTATGCTCTGCACTCCGCTCCAACAGCTATTCATTATCTCCTTTGCCGACTGTGTGTTCCCTGCTTTCTGTGCGGGAGTTACACCGAAAAATCCGACCATGTTGTCGTAGTACGCACATGGGAGACGGTTGTAGCTTGGGTCGCGGTCCCAGTATGTAAAGCGCGGCGGATTTGTTATGTGGACAAGCCTGTTCCACCGCTCACTTCCGCCGAAAGCTCTTGCAAGTGTGCTTTCGTTTAATGTAATATAGTCGTTTACATGATCGTCGCCACAGTCAATAAAGACAGGACAGATTCTGCACCCCTCGCTGTCGAGTGCTTTGTTTATTTCAAGATAGGGAATGTTTCTGTGCTCTGTGGTGTATGCCCTCATATCTTCATGTGAGCCGCCGCAGGCTGAAAAATCGGAAAGTATACGGTCAAAGAACCCGGGGCAGATAAACACGAAAAAATATTCGACACTCTCAAAAATATTGTCAAGCTCCGCATAGCAGACAGAGGAGCACTGCTCCTCAAACAGCGCATTACCGAGCTTTTCTCCGCCGGGCAGGTCGCGCTTGAGGTTTTCCCAGTGACCGAAGATATACGCCGCGGTATTGACGCTCGCCGCGAGGCGGGGGTCTGCATGTTCGTCGTTCTCATTGTACCTTCTGTAACAGAAAAACGCCTTGTACTTCTTTTGATTGTCAGCCATTTTATTCACCCTTCTTTCCCGTATTGTTGCTGTTTTTCCCGTCTCTGTCATAGGTGTCCTCGACATACTCGGTGTAGTAATCCTTTATGACCGGGACCTCGGATATATCGCGAAATCCCAGCGCGTGCAGCCAGTTTTCGTTTATGCGCTTTGTCGTGTAGAGATAGAGCTGTCGCAGTTCCTCGCGCGACATCTCCGCCGTGTGATACACGGGGTAGCTCTGCCTGTCATAGTGGCTCCAGTCCTCGTCGTCTATCGTCACTCCGCGCGCGGAATAGTCGACGCCCTCCATCGGGTAGGGGACATAGAAGCCGTTTTTTGTTTCGTCTGCGAGGTGAGAGTCCATGAGCTCACCGAAATAGTCGAGCGTGCGGCTCTGGCTCTCCCATGTCGTACCGGGCAGCCCGGTGACCGAGTAGAGCGTTATATACAGATTTGAATTGTCGCGTATCATGCGTATCTGCTCCGAGAAGCGGTGCGCCGTGAGTGTGCGGCGGTTCCTTTTCAGAAGCTCCTCGTCGGAGCTCTCTATTCCGAGCCGCACCTCGATAAATCCCGCCCGCTCAAGAGAGCGGACGAGCTCCGGGGTCAGAAGATCCGCCCGCATGTCACAGCTTAAGAGAAATTTGTGCCCGGTCGCCTCTATCGCGTCGCACACCGCGCGTATTCCGCGCTGGCATGAGCCGAGGACGCTGTCAAAAAAGTGCACGAGCGTCCGCTCCGGGAGGAGGCGCTTCATCTCGCCGAGCTGCCCGTCCGGGCTCGCATTGAAGTGCGGTGCCCGCCCGTCCGCGCAGTAGTCGCAGTGGAACGGACAGCCCATCGCGGTAAATGTATTTATGGCATAATAGGAGAGCGGGTGCGGGAGCAGGGAATAGTCAACATAGCTCCCGCCCGTGTCAATGAGCCGCCGCCCCGCGACCTTCTCCGCACCTTCAAATTCATATCCGACCGTGAGCTCGTCGAATATCGGAAACCGCCGCACAGTCTCCGCGGCGCAGAGATTTACATGCACGCCGCCGAGCTTTACGGCGGTGGAGGGAGACTGTGCCTTTATCCTCTCCGCGAGCGCGGCACAGAGAGGCACCGTCGGACACACGGCGGAGAATGCAACAACCTCCGGCATAGCCTCCCCGCGGTCAAGAGCCGATATGAGCATATCCGCGTCCATAAACCGCACATCAACGCCGTTTCTTTTAAGTATCGTCGCAATGCGGAGTAGCCCGGTGGAAAAGACCTTGCTTTTCACCGGAGCCGTCGCGCCGACCTTCTTTGCACGGTAGTAGGATTTTATTATGAAATAGTCCCGCCGGAGCCTTGCGAGCTCCGGGTCTATGTCCTTTCTGTATGAGGTATAATCAACGAGCCATATCATGCGTACTTCTCCAGTCGCCGACCCCTCACGGCGGAGCGGTCGTCTGCTATAACTTTTACTTATAGTATAGCATACAATTACATATTTTTTCAAGCGGAATTTGGAAAAAGATGCCCGTAGGTGTCTGCATCTGTCGATTTCTGATACACGGGTACGGGCTTTTTACCGGAATTTTTGCTCATCGCCGGATTTTCCGGCATTTTTTCTTCTCCATGCGCTCGGCGTCATTCCGGTGCTGTTTTTGAAAATACGGCAATAGTACCCCGGGTCGCCGAAGCCGACGAGCTCCGCCACATCCTCGACCGACAGTCGCCCGTCGGAGAGGAGCGCGGTAGAGGAGAGTATTCTTTTTTTCAGAATATACTTCCAGATGCTCATGCCCTCCTCCTGCGTAAAAATGTGGGAGAGGTAATATTTGTTTGTATAGCACGCCGCCGCAATGTCATCAAGGCTTATCTTCTCGCTGTAATGCGCGTCAATATAGGAGAGTGCCACGTCTATTATCCGCCCCGTCCCGATTATTCCGGCAGAGTCCGGCGCGCGGCTTATAAGCCGGAGAATGAGGTGAATAAGCGACTCCGACATCCCCTGTACAATTTCAGTAAAAAAACACTCCTCGCCCTCGAGCTCGCGGATAATAGTGCCGAGCGCGTCCGAAAAGGCGCCGTACATATCCCCGGTAGGGAAAATACATCCGCCGGAGGAGGGGATAAGGCTGTTCTGCGGAAGCCCGGTTAATTTCAGCCCGTCATATGCCGCAAAAAGCATGCCGAAAGGGTCCTCCCGCTCGGCGCATTCCCGGTGTGTCACCCCGGCGTTGTATATGACGAGATCCCCGCGCCCGACTTCCTTTTCCTCCCCGTTTATCAGTACACGCCCCCTGCCATCGGTTATGAATATCACCTCAAGAAACTCGTGTGAGTGCGCCTCCTCGGAGAAGTCGCGGTCGCGGTCAAGATACCCCGCGTAGAGAAGCCTGGGGCGGAGCTGTATGGGATAGTGGCGGTCCATCTGATAGTGCTGCCTGCTGTCGCTGTTGCACCTGTGAAGTATTTTCATTTTTTCTGCACTCCCGTAAGTGTTTTTCGTGTTTTCTTCATATGTCTCTATTCTAACATATTCTTTCGTCATATTCAACAAGATAAATCAGAAAATATGGATTATGTTGCTCTGAGAATGGCAATAAAATGACTTACGCTTCCGGGCAATATGTGGTATTATGAAACTGTGCCGCACTCTCTGCCGCATGGCAGCGGAAGGCACGGCAGAATTTATGTATTTAACATTTTAACGGAGGATTTTATATGCTTTACCCGAAGATAGGAATACGCCCGGCAATTGACGGTCGCTGGGGTGGCGTGCGCGAGAGCCTTGAGGAGCAGACAATGGCAATGGCGAAGAGCGCCGCAACTCTCATAAGCGAAAATCTTAAATACCCGGACGGCGAGCCGGTGCAGTGCGTTATCGGCTGTACCACAATAGGCGGAGGAGCCGAGGCGGCGCGCGTCGCCGACCAGTTCTCGACCGAGAATGTCGTGGCTACCCTGACGGTGACCCCCTGCTGGTGCTACGGCACAGAGACTTTCGACATGGACCCGAACACAATAAAGGCGGTCTGGGGCTTCAACGGAACCGAGAGACCGGGCGCGGTCTATCTTGCCGCCGTCCTTGCCGCACACGCACAGCGCGGTCTGCCCGCCTTCTCAATCTACGGGCAGAATGTACAGGATAAGGACGACAGCACCGTTCCCGCCGATGTCGCGGAGAAGATACTCCGCTTCGCCCGCTGTGCGGTAGCCGTCGGCTGGATGAAGAACAAGGCATACGTGAATGTCGGCGCGGTTGCTATGGGTATTGCCGGCTCGTTCTGCGACGCGGGCGTTCTTCAGAAGTACTTCGGAATACGCGCCGAGTGGGTCGACGAGGTCGAGATACTCCGCCGCATGACGATAGGAATATATGATAAAGAGGAGTATGAGCGCGCCCTTGCATGGGTTAAGAAGAACTGCCGCGAGGGCTTTGACAAAAACGCGGGGAAGAAGCTCCCCTCCGTCATAACCGACTCGAAGGTTGTCCCGGCGGATAAGGACTGGGAGTTCATCGTGAAGATGACCCTCATAATGCGCGATATACTCTACGGAAACAAAAAGCTCGATGAGATGGGCTGGCACGAGGAGGCGCTCGGCAGAAATGCCGTCGCCGGCGGCTTCCAAGGACAAAGACAGTGGACAGACTGGCTCCCGAATGCGGATTTCACCGAGGCGATACTTGCCTCCACCTTCGACTGGAACGGCAGAAAGGCGCCGACACCGTTTGCGACCGAGAACGACACCTGCAACGGCGTCGCAATGATGATAGGAACTCTCCTCTCACACAGCGCGCCCTGCTTCCATGATGTGCGCACCTACTGGAGCCCCGACGCGTGTGAGCGCGTTACCGGACACCGCCCGGACGGCGTAGCGAAAAACGGCTTTATTCACCTTATAAACTCCGGCGCCACCGCCCTTGACGGCAGCGGCGCGGCAAAGAACTCCGCGGGAGAGGGCTGTATGAAGCCGTTCTGGGAGATGACCGACAGGATATATCCGCCTGCCTCGCCGCGACCGACTGGTGCCGCGCGGATTATGAGTACTTCCGCGGCGGCGGGTTCTCGAGCCATTTCAGATGCCGTGCAGAGATGCCGGTAACCATGCTCCGCTTCAACATAGTTGAAGGTATAGGTCCTGTCATTCAGCTTGCGGAGGGGTATACCGCGAACCTCCCGGACGAAATACATAATACGATTGACAAGCGCACCGACCCCACATGGCCGACCACATGGTTCTGCCCGCGCATCACGGGCGAGGGCGCCTTCCGCGATGTTTACAGCGTCATGGCAAACTGGGGCGCGAACCACGGCGTCACGGTCTACGGGCACATCGGCGCGGATATAATCACCCTCGCCTCCATGCTCCGTATTCCAGTAACCATGCACAACGTGCCGGCGGAGAAGATATACAGACCTCATTCGTGGGCGTCGTTCGGCACCTCGGATACACAGGCGGCGGACTATGCGGCTTGCCGTCAGTACGGACCTCTTTACAGATAAACGGAGGGCGGAGAAGTGCTTAAAGGAATTTCACCGCTACTCACTCCCGCGCTCTTAAAGGTTCTCTGTGAGATGGGGCACGGCGACGAGATAGTCATTGCCGATGGGAATTTTCCCGCCGAGTCGACAAACGGGCGGGTCATAAGGCTCGACGCGCACAGCGGCACCGATGCCCTTCGCGCCGTTATGTCGGTGTTCCCGCTTGATACGTATGCAGAGGAGAACGCCATTCTCATGGAGGTTGTCCCGGGCGATAATGCCGAGACGCCGATATGGGACGAATACCGCAATATAATTGAGAGGGAAGAACCCGGGCGCCTGCGGCTTGGTCATGTTGAGCGCTTCGCATTTTACGAGCGCGCGAGAAAAGCCTATGCCGTGATAGCGACCGGTGAGCGCGCGCTGTACGCAAATCTGATACTCAAAAAAGGCGTGATATAACAAAAGAGCGGAGCCGGGCGAAATTTTTCGCCCGGCTCTCAAAAAAATTCAAAGAACTATTGAAAAATAATTGTTTCTGTGCTACAATGTAGGCGAAATGAAGATCGGGCTGCCTTTTCGGCAGCTTTTCAAAGCGCTGTTGGTTAGCATATGCTAACCAAAAA
>CALDMI010000267.1 GCA_937914815.1 uncultured Clostridia bacterium | reverse complement strand
GGAGGCAGTCAACGATAAGGCGATAGCTGTCCGGGTCGTCGACATTTCCCCATGCCTGAATGAACTTTCCCTTTTCGTGATAGCGGGATATGAGATTATCCGCCGCGAGAACCGCCGCGCGCTTCGCATCCTCGTCCCCCGTAAGCTTATATGCCGCGACGCAGGAGGGGATAAACACGAAGCCCATATCGTGATGGTTTACGCCTATCTTGTTCTCTATTCTGTGGAGATAGCCGGGTATCTGACCCATTGCGACCTTCTTGTACTTCTCGTCTCCGGTCATCTGATAGGCATGCCAGAGTATACCTGTCCAGAAGCCGCAGTTCCAGCCACTGTCATTCTCAACGGGGGTATAAACCTTTCCGGAATGGGACGGGAACTTCGTCGTGAAGGTCGGGAGGGCGAAGTCTATTTTCTTCAGCGCCTCGCCGAGGGCGTACTCCAGCTTCTCGCGCGGGAGGTCAAAATCGCCGTATTTCTTCGGGTCGTCTATCTTCGGTATTGCGGGTATCATATAAATTCTCCTTTATATCTCTTCTGATTTCTTTGTTTTATGATTTTTACGGTATGTTCTCTTACCAGTAGGGGTGCCAGTCGGGGTTCAGCATACGGTGGAGAGCCTCCATATAGAAGTAGTCACCCCATATATTGAGGTCATCGACTCCTATCTTCTGCGGGAGGGCGTAGGTCGCGTGGAGAAGCAGACCGTTCGACTCCGGAATATCCTTTGTCAGGCAGGTGTCAATAAGGGTATTCATAATTCTCTTTGCGGCGTTTGTATATATGCTCTTCAAGGGGTCGGTATCGTCGAGGTGCTTTATCCCCTCAAGCAGAGCGCAGAGGGCTATCGCATCGGAGGACGAATCGCGCGGCTGTGTCGAGCCGTCGGTAAAGCAGAGGTCCCAGTATGCAAGGTAGTCTGACGGAATATGATTCAGGAAATAGTTCGTCGTCGCCTCAAATACCTGTATCGCCTTTTCATTCGGGTGGTACATATTCGTGAGAAGCGGACCGTACATTCCCCATGCCTGTCCCCTCGCCCATGCGGAGTCGTCCGAGTTACCCTGGTGGGTCGCGCCGCGCAGCGGCTTTCCGGTCTTCGGGTTGAAGTAGTAGGTATGGAATGTGCTGGCGTCCGGGCGGCAGCAGACATTCACCGTCGTATTGAAGTGGTTATAGGCTATCTCGTCGTATTTCGGGTCCCCGGTAACCTCGCTCGCCCAATAGAGGAGCGGGATATTCAGAAGGCAGTCTATTATCAGGCGGTAGCTCTCCGGGTCGCGGACATCGCCCCATGCCTGAATGAACTTGCCCTTTGCATGGTATCTTGTGATAAGGTGGTCTGCCGCGAGGATCGCCGCCTCCTTTGCCGTCTCGTTCCCCGTCAGCTTATAAGCCGCGACGCATGAGGGCGTATAGAGAAAGCCCATATCGTGGTGATTTACGCCGAGCTTTTGCTGTATTCTCGTAAGGAAGCTCGGTATAAGAGAGGTTGCAGTCTCCTTGTACTTCTCGTCTCCGGTAAGCTCATAGGCATGCCAGATCATTCCGGGCCAGAAGCCGCTGCCCCACCCGTAGTTGTTCTCCATCGGAGCATAGATATTGTTCACGCCGTACTCTGCGGGGAACTTCCCGTTCATGGTCTCGATAGCGTAATCGATCTTTTTGAGTGCCTCGCCGAGGGCGTACTCCAGTTTCTCACGCGGGAGGTCAAAGTCGGAGTACTTTTCGGGGTTATCGATCTTCGGTACCGTCGGTAACATAAATTCTCCTTTTTGTGTCGGGCTGTCGTTTATGCGCAGCCCCGCGTTTTTTAATACTTCTACGCGTATATCTTACCATACGCGCGGGCGGAAGTCAAGCGGAAAGCGCGCCCGCAACATAGAAAATCCCATGATTTTTTTGTGCAGGGTGAATAACACGCGCCCGCACTGTCAAAGATTTCTCTGCCCCGCCGCGGCGGGAGAAAAAATACATAGAGAGAAAAAATGAAAAAGATTGTTGTATCGGCGATTGTCGCCCTGCTCTGCACACTTGTAATAGCCGTAATACCCACCGAGGCGGAGGGGGAGATATACTCCGACACCGTGCGCCTCGACGTCATTGCGAACTCCGACAGCGAGGGCGACCAGTCGCTGAAGCTCGCGGTTCGGGACAGGATACTCGCGGAGTTTTCCGGTGCGCTTTCCTCTTGCGGGAGTGCGGAGGAGGCAGAGGCGGCGCTCCGCTCCCGGCTCTCCGACATACAGAAATGCGCCGGAGAGGTAATACGTGAGCATGGGTATGAGTACCCCGTCGCGGTCACGCTCTCGGAGGAGAAGTACGGGAGGCGGGACTACGGCGACTTTTCGCTCCCTGCCGGGAGATACATGTCGCTGCGCATAATGATAGGTGAGGCGACGGGAAAAAACTGGTGGTGCGTCATGTTCCCTCCCCTCTGCACGACGCTCGCCGAGGGGGAGGCGACGGACGGGTACACCGACGAGGAGGTACGGCTCATCGGCGGTAAGTACCGGATAAAGTTCAAGCTCCTCGAGCTCGCGGCGGAGTGTTTTTCCTGAAAATCCCGGGAAATCGCTCTCGCGGGGTTGATATTGTCCCCGCTTTATGCTATAATGATTTGCAAATAAATTGCAGATATAATTTTTCGGAGGGGACATGGACAGAAAGAGCGACGGCAGAGTTATAGCCGAAAACAGAAAAGCGCGGCACGACTACCTCGTCGTCGAGACCTATGAGGCGGGAATCGAACTCACGGGCACGGAGGTAAAGTCGGTGCGCTGTGGGGGTGTGAACCTCAAGGACTCCTACTGCGAGGTGCGGGGCGGCGAGCTCTTCGCCACCGGGATCCACATAAGCCCCTACGATCACGGAAACATATTCAACCGCGACCCGCTCCGCGACAGGAGGCTCCTCATGCACAAGAGAGAGATAATGAAGCTCGCGGGACTCGTCTCGCGCGAGGGGTACACCCTCGTCCCGCTGTCGTTCTATTTCCGGGGGTCAAATGTGAAGGTCTCCGTCGGGCTGTGCAAGGGTAAGAAGAACTATGACAAGCGCGACACGATAGCAAAGCGCGACGCCGACAGGGTTATTGAGCGGAGAATGAAAGACAAATCTTACAACGACTGATTGTGAGAAAATTATGAAAAACCGGCAGGGTCGCCCCTGCCGGTTTTTCATTTTTACTTCCGATTATTTCAGTGCGATGACATCCTCGGAGGGTCTTGTCGTCCACTTTCCGCCGGTGAAATCCGGGAAAGACTGCGGCGCGCCGCCCGCGGCTATTGACTGCTCCGAGAGGTAGGTTATCGCCGACCATGTCGCGGCGTCGTATACATCTATCGGCATGGGCTTCTTATTTACGAGGGCGTCAAGGAACACATGGAACTCTATGTAATCCATTCCGCCGTGCCCCTTCTCCTTCTCCTCCGGGGGGATATCCCGCCAGACGGGGGGAAGGTACTCAGGCTTATACTTTTCGGCGTTATTGAAGTTATCCTTGTAGTACGGGAGGGTCGCGAAGGACTCCTTGTCCTCTCCGTCAAAGAAGAAGATATCCGGTCCCATCTCGTAAAATCCCTTCGTACCGTGGACGCGTATATCACGGTTATAGGAGCGCGGGAGGGTGGTGTCGAGGCGGAGGGTCACAGTCTCGCCACCGGCACAGGTGATTATCGTCGATATTATATCGCCCTGCTTGAATTTCTTCCCGGCGAGGGACGGGTCTATCTCCGGGTGCGCCGCCACATACTCCTCAAGCCCGCAGGACTTTGAAGCTACGGAGACGAGGGAGACAAAGCGGTTTCCTCGGTTTATATTCAGAATTTTTGCGATAGGTCCTATCTCGTGGGTCGGGTAGTTATCGCAGTTGCGGTTCAGGTAGTGGTGGAGGCGGTAATGGCGCTTATTATTGCCGTTCGTCACCTCGGAGCGCAAATCGTGCGCATATGCGCCGTTGCAGTGCACGATAGTGCCGAACTTTCCTGCGCGCGCCATGGAGGTAACGAGGAGCTCCTGCTCGTCAAAGCAACAGTTCTCCATGAACATATACGGAGTTTTCGTCTCCTCATAGGTTCTGACAAGCGCGGCGCACTCCTCATACGATGCCGCACCGTTTATCTCCGAGGCGACGGCGACGCCGCGACGCATCGCATATATCGAGACCTCCGCATGGTACTCCCACGATGTGGAAACATAGACGGCGCGTGGCTCGTCCCCCGGGAGGGCGGCGAGATAATCTATCGCCTCGCGGTAATCCGTCGTGCCATATGGGGTATATCCCCTGTCATCAAATACCTTTTTCTGCGCACCCTCTACCCTGTCGGGGTAAACGTCGCACATCACGGTAAATCTAAGTTCCGGAAATTTAAGGAGCGGGTCGCGCAGCATCATGGAGCCGCGGTTGCCGAGACCTATTATACCAAAGTTAACCATTGTTTCCCGTTTCTCTTTCTTACGTAAAAATTATTTGCTTTCAGTTTCTTTTCTATCGTCCCCGGACGGGACATTGCCGCGGATATTGACATCAAGCTGATTATAGGGGATCTCTATTCCGTTCTTCACAAGAGCGGCGCGGACAGCCTCAATTGTATCAAAGTAGACCGTCCAGTAATCGTCATTTATCACCCAGACCTTTGCCGCTATGTCAATTGAACTCGACGACAGGGAGCTCACGCGGACGAAGGGTGCGGGGTCATTCAGAACGCGGGAATGTGCGGAGACCGCCTCAAGGATTACCTTCTTTGCAAACTCGACATCGGTATTATAGGACACGGAGAACGTGAGGTCTACGCGGCGAAGGTCCTTTGCGCTGTAGTTCTCGACGGTCGACGACGAGAGCGTCCCATTCGGGATATAGATAACGCGATTATCAACGGTACGCATTTTTGTATGGACGAGGTGGATATCCTCGACCGTGCCCTCGTAATCCCCGACCTTTATATAGTCGTCTATCTTGAACGGGCGGGTCATTATTATGAGTACGCCGCCGGCAATGTTCGAGAGGGCGCCGTTTACGGCGAGACCAACACAGACGGAGAGGGAGGCGAATATGGCGGCAAAGGAGCTCGTCTCTATTCCGACATAGCCCATGAGCGCTATCACAAGGGCGATTTTCAGGGTCAGACTGAGGACATAGGCGAGAGTTTTTACAATCGTTTTATCGGCTTTTTTCGCGAGAGCCTTTTTCATTATCCTGCGGCTCAGAAAATTTATCACGCGGAAGCCTATGAAGATAATGAGGAGGGAGATCAGGATTTTTATTCCGGCGTTGGTCGCCCACTCGGTCACCGTGCCGATAAATCTGTCCCATGTTCCGCTGTCCGTTGTGGCGGTAGTCTCCGCCGTCGTGTCAAGAAGAAAATTCATTTTTTACTCCTTTGTTTTATCGTTTTTGCTTTTATATTTCCGGGTTACACCGTTTTACACATTGAGAACAAACCCGCTGCCGGACAGCTCCCTCTCCGAGGTCGGGAGGAAGAATACGACGGCGAGGGCAATTATCAGAACGGCGGTCGTCACTATACTGCCTTCAATACCGAATGTGCCGCCGCTTATAATAGCCATGCCGAACTTCGGAGTGAACGAGAAGAGAGAGGAATATGTCCCCTGCCCGGAGACGCTGAAGCCGAATATCTTATCCTGTGTGAAGTTCCAGAAGGAATGAATGGCGAGGACACCGTATATACTCCCCCGCTTCAGCATATAGACAGCGAGGAACACGCCGAAGATAATGATATTCACCACCGCAAGGAGGCTCACGCCGTTGTTTGCAAGGTGGAGAAGCCCGAAGAGGAGCGAGGAGGCAAAGACCGCAACAGCCATATTCTGCCTCTTCGAGAGGGTTATCATAAAGTAGCCGCGCAGGGCTATCTCCTCGGACGCGCCCTGTATTATATAGCCGAGGAGGAAGAGGACGGTGAAGAGAGGCGAGAACGACGAGGGGGTAAAGCTGAGACTGCCGCCGCCGAAGAGCACCACAAGCCCGGCGGTCACGGCGAGGAGCCCTGCGCCGATGCCGGCACCGACAAGGTACTCAAGAAACCAGCTCTTCGTTTTGCGGAAGCCCATGGATGTGATAGGTCTCTTCTCTATCTTCGTGCAGTATATCACCGCAGCGAGGATAAGAAAGACCGTGGCAAAGAGGTTTATACACGTGACCCACTCCGGCGGGTTCGTGAGAAATTCAAGAAGCTTTTCATAATCGAGCTCGTAAGTCTCTCCGCTCGCTATCGCCTCGGAAAACGCTGGGTCGGATATCATATTCGCAACCGCGACTATCGAGAGGATAAATGACGCGGGGATATTCGCGATATAGAACACAAGGAAGAATATGAGTATTTCGACAAAGAGCGAATGTGACCTGCCGGTCAATGCCTCATCGAGCATCGCCGTCGGGCACGGGGTGTGCCGATAAAAGAAATCACGCATTTGTTTTCTCCTTTCCGAATGTGCGGCGGAGCATATCCTCCGCCGCAGACATGAGCCCCTCCGGCTCTGCCGCAGTATCAAGCATAAGAACGGTGCCGTATACGACGCACCGCGCGCTGTAAACAAGGATAGATGTCTCCTCCGGGCTCTTGCCTGTCGACGCTGCGTAACGCCCGACAGAGTCGATGAGGTCGGACGAGAAAGCGGAGTCCACCCCCCTGCCCATATCGCCGAAGCCGGAGATCAGGGCGGTACGGAACGAGGAGTTCGCATACCAGAAGCGGATATTCGAGAGGCAGAGCGCGACAGTCAGCTCCGCGGGGTCTGAATACGCCGAGCGGACGGCGGCGGCAAAGCCGCGCCACGCGTCATCAATATAGGAAAACACCGCGAGGATAAGGTCCTCTTTTGACCTGAAATGGCGGTACGGAGCCGCGCAGGACACCTCTGCCCTCTGTGCGACGCGACGGAGAGAGAAATCCCGTATTCCGTAGCCGGATATTTCTGACAGTC
>CALDMI010000266.1 GCA_937914815.1 uncultured Clostridia bacterium | reverse complement strand
CGAAAAGAAAAAGCAGACATCATTTTCCGGTGCCTGCTTTTTTATATATCAGTTTGTGACATCAAAGTTAATGCGGAAGAGTATATCCGAGCTCGAAAGACCGGCAAGAGCATTGTAGCTATCCTCTGTGAAGAGCGGTATCTTGTCGGCGTCCTCGCGCGTCGCGTTCAATTCTTCTATGCGGGCGTTTACAGCGGAGAGCGGCTCCATACAGAACTGCAGCCAATAATCACAGTATATGCATTCCGGGTCATTCCGCTGCGTCGCACTGACAAGTCCGGGAAGAGATGTCGTAAATACGCCGTCGGCTAAATCTGCTCCGTAATAATCTACAAAATACACTTTTTTTGCATTTTCCGTATCAAGGACATATGAGCCGTCATCTGCATTTTTCAAGGTACGCACAGTGCGCACGGATATGACATTCAGAAGCTCACGACCGGAGACTATCGAAAAATCGAAATCCATGTGAATGTCATTGTCCGCGTCTCCGTTGTTCTCGAGCGCGAATTTGAAGGTCCGCATCTCGCCCGGCAGAATATCCGTGACAGAGAAGCGTAGCGCGATGTCTGTGCTCGTTTCCTCGCTGTATGCATAGTCCTTCGCGAGCTCAACAAAATCGTACTTTTCGGTGTAGTATTTCATTGCGACCGGTGTCGCCGCGACCTCCGGGACGCCATTTCTGTTCATGTCGTTTGCGCGGTACAGGGTAACGACGGATTTTATTTCGAGCATTTCGAGGCGCACAGGGGTTCTGTTATTGAAGCTGAACCATGCGAATGTACCAACGGTAAGGAGCGCGAGACAGAGAAGTGCCGCTATCATCGGGCGCGTGATTTTTTTCAGCATGTCATCCCTCCGTCAGTTTGTGCGCGACAGGCGCAGCGCACCTATCGACAGTGCTTTTTTTGAAAGAAGATTTGTTACGGTGCCGGACAGCGCGTTGTACTGAGTGAGGTCTACGGAAATACTGAATGTGCATGTGACCTCTCCGTCCTCCGGGGATATAACTCCGGTGACAATGTTGAACGGGTCTCCGGTTGTGCGCGATGTTCCCGCCGCGGTGTCGTATTCCGCGAGATATTTTCCGCTGTGCTCTCCGGCGCTGTACACGGGGCTACCGCCCTCTGCCGTTATACTGTTAAGTTCAACCTTGAATATGCCCATAACGCTGTATATACCGGCGGTGTTGCCGTCGCCCTCTTCTATCGTAAATCTGCCGTCGCTGTCGTCAAAGTCGGAGAGCGAGAGAGAATATCCGGCGCTCTTTGATGTCGTATTG
Organism: uncultured Clostridia bacterium; assembly: GCA_937914815.1. Classification (GTDB taxonomy): domain Bacteria; phylum Bacillota; class Clostridia; order Oscillospirales; family CAG-272; genus UBA1740. Next base: position 446 of record CALDMI010000266.1, on the reverse strand, counting down.
CGAAAGGTCAGCGTGATTATCAGCGTTTCCCTCGGAAACAGACCGGTCAGATTTATCGGCATGGGCTTACCGTCATCGCCGAGCGAATAGTAGTAATCGGTGCCGTCGATTTTCCCTGCGGGGACAAGCGTCCCGTCCTCGTTATTTTCTGCCTGTACAAGACAATAGGCGTTTGCTTCTTCGGAGAAAATATAGTATATGGTGTCAATCTCCGTGTCGGCAATAACCGGGCGCACCTTTATCACATCGCCGAATTCCAGCGCCCCGCCCGAGACGGAGATATCGAGCCCGCCGGCGTCGGCGTTCCGATTGTTCGCCAGCCAGCCGAGCGTCCCGTTCGGAGCAAACCAAAGCACGCACAGAATTATTATCATAACGAGAATTACCGCGAGGGCGATCGCCTGCCAGAGCAGGGCTCCTTTTTGTTTTTTGTTTTCCTGCATGTT
>CALDMI010000265.1 GCA_937914815.1 uncultured Clostridia bacterium | reverse complement strand
GCCGCTCTTCGCCGCGGGGAGGACGATACGGAATACCGACTCCTCCGGCGTCGCCCCGAGGGCGAGAGCGCCCTCATAGTAGGTTGTCGGGACGGCAACAAGCGCGTCATAGCTCATGCTGACTACCGTCGGGAGTATCATTATTGCAAGGACTATTGACGCGGAGAATATTCCGTAACCCACGCCGTCCGGCGAGATGTATCTTCTCACAAACGGGACTATAACCGTAAGACCGAAAAGTCCGTAAATTACGGACGGTATACCCGCGAGCAGGTTTATAAGTCTGCGTATCGGGGAGACGAGCCGCCGGGGCAGGAACTTGAAGAGGCAGACCGCCGCGAGGAGCCCGACGCCGACGCCGATTATAACCGACAGGGCGGTAAGATAGAGGGTTGTCACTATCATCGGGAACACCCCGTAGGTCGGGTTATCGCCCTGCGGGTTCCACTTCATGCCGAAGAGGAAATCTCCGACGCCGTACCTTGTCATGAACGGCAGACCGCGCGAAAACAGAAATACCGTAATAACGGCAAGAGCCGCCATTGAAAAGGCGGCGCAGGCGGCAAAGATTACCTTTGCCGCCCGCTCACTGAGCAGATGGCGGGTCAGTTTATTCATTTGTTCTTCTTGCCGGCGTCCGCCCAAGTTGTGACAGCCGCGTCGCCCGCGTCGACATCGTATATGTTCTTCAGCACGGCGAGTGAGATGTCGTCAAGCGGGTTTGCCTTATTGACTATCACGGCGATACCGTCCTTTGCGACCTCGTAATGCATGCATCCGGGAGCCTTCGACTCTGCGAACACCTCGGAGATCATGCCGAAGTCGGAGACGCCGTTCTTCGCGTCGTTATATCCGGTTCCGGATCCGCCGCCGCCGACGCTGACCTCAACATTCGGCTGGAGCTCGTGGAACTTTGCGGCGAGCTTCTCCATAAGTGGCTTCAGCGATGTGCTGCCGGTGATGCCTATCTTTCCGGTAAGCGAGGAGTCCGGAGTGTAGGCTGTGGCGCCGTCAAAGGTCGAGACATAGCCGTTATCCGAGATTATTGTCTGCGCCTCGGAGCTCTTGAGGAATGCGAGGTATGCGGTGTCCGCGGCGGACGCTCCTACCTTGCTCTCCTGATAGACAACCTGGAGAGGACGGGAGATCTTATAGGTTCCGTTCTTTATATTCTCTATTGTGGCTTCGACGCCGTCGACTTTAAGCATTTTTACTTCGTCGGTGACATAGCCGAGGCTGTCATATGCTATTGCGTACTCGTTGTTCTTTACCTCTGCGAGCACGGCGGCGGTTCCGGTCGCTATTATAACGCCCGAGGGGTCAGCCTTACCCTTCAGTCCGAGGATCTCCATGAATGCGGACTTCGTTCCGCTTCCGGTCTCTCTCGCGACGACGCTTATCTTCTTAGTTTCGTCAAACGTTACTCCGCCGCAGGAGGCAAACGCCGCGCCGAGCAGGAGTATTGCGAGTGCAAGTACTACCGATGTTAACTTCTTCATTTTTCTTTTTCCTTTCTTTTTCCCTTATTCGGTTCTGTGGACATTATAAACCCAAAAGGTGATTTTATTCTCCCGCGGAGAGGTAAGGGTTATGTAAAGAGTTTGTAATACCGGCGACGAGAACGAAGAACGACGACTCTGCATCCGCCTATGCCGCCCGGGGGACTATAACGGCGCAGAAAGAAAAAGCACCCGCAGGTGCTGTATCCTGTGGGTGCCGTTTTTCTTATTACAGTATCTTTTAATTACATTAGCAAGTTAATCTGTTAGTACATTAGTGATTAAAAAGTGCGGTGTAAGTCAAGGCGCACTCCGAGAGGGAGCTTTATTATCACACTTTTGCCACTATTGCGCGGACAAGGGCTGCGCTCTTATTCGCGGCGGTGGCGAGAAACTCCGGGTAGCTCATATGTGCCGTGCCATCCGCAGAGTCTGAAATCGAGCGGATAATGATACACGGGGTGGAGTTTACATAGCAGACCTGCGCTATTGCGCCGCCCTCCATTTCACAGGCTACGGCGCCGAACTTTGCGGCTATTTTCCCTTTCATCTCCGCGTCGGAGACGAATATATCCCCGCTCGCGACACAGCCGACATGCGCCCGGATGCCGAGGCGCGCCGCCTCAGAAGCGGCGCACTCCCGCGCCGCCCTGTCCGTCGGAAAATGGACAAAGCCTATACCGGAGATGAGCCCGCGCGGGTCGCCTACCGCCGTGGTGTTCATATCATGCTGACAGACCCTGTCGGCTATCACAACATCGGTGACCGATATATCCGGGGTCAGAGTCCCGGCGACGCCGGTATTTATTATCAGGGAGGGCGAGTAGCGCATTATCATGCTCTCCGCGCACATGGCGGCAAAGACCTTCCCCACCCCGCAGGAGGCTATCACGGTGTCGCGCCCGTCGAGGCGACCGACATTCATCTCAATCCCCCCGACGGTCTCACACCGCCGGTCCGTCATGGCGGCGATAAGTCCGTCCGTCTCTATTTTCATTGCGCCGATAATTCCGGTCATACATTTTCCTCCGTATACATTTTGCGGCTCCCCGGTAAGAGGAGCCGCCTGCTTTTCATAAAAATCAGAACTCAACCCGCTTTGCGATATAGTCGCGGAGCTCGCTCACAGGGATTCTCACCTGCTCCATGCTATCGCGCTCACGCACGGTTACGCAGTTATCGCCCGGCTTCGTATCGTCGCCGACGGTATCAAAGTCAACGGTGATGCAGAACGGAGTTCCTATCTCGTCCTCGCGGCGGTATCTCTTGCCTATCGAGCCGGCGTCGTCATAGTCGACCATAAAGTACTTTGAGAGCTCGTCGTGTATCTCGGTTGCGCGGTCGGAAAGCTTCTTTGAGAGCGGGAGTATCGCCGCCTTGAACGGTGCGAGGGCGGGATGAAGGCGGAGAACGGTTCTGACGTCATTCTTCTCCGCGTCTATAACCTCCTCGTCGTACGCGTCGCAGAGGACGGCAAGGACGCTGCGCTCTACGCCGAGCGAGGGCTCTATTACATAAGGTATATAGTGCTCTCCGGTCTCCTGGTCAAAGTAGGTCAGGTCCTTTCCGGAGGTGTTCTGATGCTGGGTCAGGTCGTAGTCGGTACGGTCGGCGACGCCCCAGAGCTCGCCCCACCCGAACGGGAAGAGGAACTCAAAGTCGGTCGTTGCCTTTGAATAGAAGCAGAGCTCCTCCGGGTCGTGGTCGCGGAGGCGGAGATTTTCGTCGCGCAGACCTATGGAGAGAAGCCAGTTGTGGCAGAAGGAGCGCCAATAGGAAAACCACTCAAGGTCGGTGCCCGGCTTGCAGAAGAACTCAAGCTCCATCTGCTCAAACTCGCGGACACGGAAAATGAAGTTACCGGGGGTTATCTCGTTGCGGAAGGACTTTCCTATCTGACCGATACCGAACGGGAGCTTCTTTCTCGCGGCGCGCTGTACATTCGGGAAATTGACGAATATACCCTGTGCGGTCTCGGGGCGGAGATAGACCGTATTCTTCGCGTCCTCCGTGACCCCCTGGAAGGTCTTGAACATCAGGTTGAACTGGCGGATATCGGTGAAGTTGTGCTTTCCGCAGGTCGGACATGGGATGTTATGCTCCTCTATGAAGCTTTTCATCTCCGCCTGTGAAAAGGCATCAATAGGCTTCGGAAGCGTGACGCCCTCTTTTTCACAATAGTCCTCTATAAGCTTATCCGCGCGGAATCTCTCGTGGCACTCGCGGCAATCCATAAGCGGGTCGGAAAATCCGGCGAGGTGTCCGGAGGCTACCCATGTCTGGGGATTCATGAGAATGGCGGCGTCAAGCCCGACATTATATTTATTCTCCTGCACGAACTTCTTCCACCATGCGCGCTTTACATTGTTTTTAAGCTCTACGCCGAGGGGACCGTAATCCCATGTGTTCGCAAGTCCGCCGTAGATCTCACTGCCGGCGAATATAAATCCGCGCCCCTTGCAGAGAGCCACAATTTTGTCCATTGTCTTTTCTGTGTTTTTCATTTTCCGTCTCCTGATTTTGTTTATATTTGTCAACTTTTGTTTGCAATATATAGCTTTTTTGCGGGTTTTGCGGTTACACAAGCTCGCCGTAAATTATCCCGCCCTCCGCATAGAGGGGGCGCACCGGTAACATCTCGCCGTGCAGGTCGCGCGAGGTCCTCACGCGTATTTCCGCGTAATTTGCCGCGTGTGCCGTAAAGAAGTCTCCCTCCCGGGTCTCGAATATCGCAGAAAGCGGCTCACCCGTCGCGACAAGCTCCGAAAGCACCTCGTCCCGCACGCGGTTCTTCTCGGCTATCAGCCGTGCGCTCCGCTCCCTTTTCACGGGCTCGGGTACCTGATCCGGGTACTCTGCCGCCGGGGTGCCCGGGCGGCGGGAATAAGCGAACACATGCGCGTCAAGAAGTCTCGCCTCGTGAACGAACGAGAGAGTATCAAGAAAATCCTTCTCGCTCTCCCCGGGAAAGCCGACCATCAAATCTGATGTGAACTGCGCGCCCGGGACGGCGCGGCGGAGCCCCTCGATATTGCGAAGTGCCGTCTCGCGCGTGTATCTTCTCTTCATTGCCCGGAGGACGCTGTCCGAGCCGGACTGCATGGACATATGAAAATGCGGGGCGAGAATCGGGCAACCGGATATTCCGGCGGCGAATCTCTCGCCGCAGAGCTCCGGAGCCAGCGAGCCGAGGCGAATTCTCTCGCAGGAGCCGCGCGCCGTGAGCTCACATATAAGGTCGGAGAGCCCAT
>CALDMI010000264.1 GCA_937914815.1 uncultured Clostridia bacterium | reverse complement strand
CGGAAGCCCTCGGCATACTCCGCGCCGCACTGATACCCGCGATAGCGCGAGCAGGTGCGCACCATGTCGGCAAAATCTATTCCGTCATGCTCTCTCATCCAGACGAGCTGGCTCTCATGACATTCGAGCATCTCAATCTTCTTGTCTATTTCCTCTGTTATGTCGACGTACTCGGTCGGGACGAAATTCACCCCCGCGAGCGTGTCCATATAGAAAATAGGAACGAGCTTTGCCGCCTTATTGTACTTTGTCTTTTTGTTAGGGAGCGTCGCCGCAAAGGACGCGTCGAACACGAGCTTTGCCACCGCGGTATGGTCGGGCATATAATCGTCCGGGTTATGAGTGATTATAAAATCCGGCTGTGCATACTGAATGACATCGACTATCTTGTCTCTCGCCTCCCGGTTGTCGGAATAGATATCAAGGTCGTTCATTCCTCCCCAGATTACCTCCGATATACCTCCGAGCGCGCCGGCGCGCTTCGCCTCATTTGCGCGTATTACCCGCAGCTCCTCCGGCGGTATCTCGACATGCCCGAGGTCGCCCGACGAGACATGGCAGACTATAACCGTGTCCCCGCGCTTCACGCACTTTGCGAGAGTGCCGGAGCAGGCTATCTCAATGTCGTCCGGGTGTGCCCCTATTGCAAGAACTCTCATTTTCTTGTCTCCTTATGTGATTTTTTGAAAAACAGCTTTTGAATTACAGTTACAGTATACCATACAAAAGCGCGTAACACAATATAAAGGGAATAAGAGGTTTTGCATAATCGGAAAGTATTTTCGCCGCTTTTTTGTAGTATAGGACGGACTTTGTCCGGCGGCGCCTCCCTCTCCTTGACTTTGGCTATTGCATGTGTTATACTCGACCTCGGAGGGGTCCCCTCCGAAAATGCATTTTTACGAGGCATAACATGCTTGATGAAATTCACCTTCTCGGCAAAAAAATAGATTACGCGGGCTCTCCCGTGCTGCTCCGCTCCGCCCCAGACGAGAACTGGGAGCGCGACTGGATGCCCATGGCGGGCGAATGGTCGTACAGCGACGGCGCGCTGATAGGCAGGGAGGGCGGCAACAAGGGCGGCATACTCTTCTCGCGGCAGTCGTTTGACGACAATGTGATGATAAGCTTCACGGTGAGCACCGTCCTCCCCGCGACGCGCGACCTCAACGCGGTGTTCTGCGCCCACTGGGACAAGGAGGGCACCGACTACCTTGCCGAGTCCTATGTCTGCGGGCTCAACGGCTGGTATGAGCACAAGAGCGGGCTCGAGCGCAATCCCGTCGCCGGAAACCCCTATTCGCACCTCAACTCAACAACCACCCTCTATCACTACACCCCCGGCAAAGAGGTCAGAATGACCGCCGGAGCGATAGACGGGCATACATTCATGGTCGTCGACGGCGAGCTTGTCTCGGAGATGATAGACCCCCACCCGATAAAGGGCGGGCATGTCGGCTTCTCCCCCTATTGCACAATCCTCCGCATACGCGACATCGAGGTAAGAAAGATAAAGTGGGAGCCCTTCCCCCAGTCATACGACCCGGAGTTCTGATATAGCTCCGCAGGGCAAAACCCCGCAAAAACCGTACACGCCCCACCACATCTAAGGAAAAATTCAAAGAAAATATCAATAGATAAAAAGGAGATACGATATGGCAAAGTCAACCGACTTCCGCTACAACACCGGCGCCACAAGAGTACCGTGGGCTGCCGTCGGCGAGAACTACAACGCGCACGACCTCATGGAAATAATACGCTTCCTCATGCAGGGCAAGGGAAAGGAATACGATGACGCGCTTGTCGCAGTCTGGGAGCAGGTAAAGAAGCTCGACGCCATATCCACCCCTCCCGGAAAGCTCAGCACCGGCGCAAAGGTCGAGGAGGCAGAGGCGCTCTGCAACGAGTATCTCGGCACAGACACATCGACATTTGTGACAAATGCAACCTCCGGCTTTGAGATAGCCTACAAATACGCAAACCTCGAGCCCGGCGACGAGGTTATAGTCCCCGCGATAACCTTTGTTGCGACGATGGCATATCCTCTCTCGATAGGCTGCAAGCTCGTCTTTGCGGACATCGACCCGAGGACCGCCAACATGGACCCCGCGGACGTCGAGCGCAAGATCACCCCGAAAACAAAGATGATAGTCCCCGTACATATAGGCGGCTACCCCGTCGACCTCGACCCCATAATGGAGATAGCGAGAAAGCATGATATTCTCGTTCTCGAGGACGCGGCGCACGCCTTCGGCGCGACCTACAAGGGACGCAAGATAGGCACGATAGGAGACTTTGCGGCGTTCTCGTTCCACGAGGTGAAGAACATAACCTCGTTCGGCGAGGGCGGAATAGTCACGACCACCATCCCCGGCTTCGGTCCGGAGATGAAGCGTGCGCGCTTCCTCGGTCTCGATTTCTCCTGCCCCATAAAGGACTGGCTCTATAACATCACCGCAATTCCCGGAAAGAATCACCCGTTCGTTGCCTCCAACTACTCGACGACCGAAATTCAGGGTCTCGGGCTCTCGCTCCAGGTGAGACGCAACGAGGAGATAATAGCAAAGCGCCGCGCCGCCGCCGAGTACCTCAACAGAAGATTTGCGAAGTGCGACGCCATACTTCCCCAGCTCATGGGCGACGACAAGACGAAGCCGACCTTCCACATGTACCTGCTCCGCATAGACCCGAAGAAGGCGGGCGGAGATATACAGGTCCTGAAGAGAAAGCTCACCGAGAAGGGTGTCACCAACATTCCGCACTTCGGACCTCTCTACCGCTTCAAGGTGGTCAGCGATATGGGCTACGACGTCGACGCGATAGCGAAGACCTGCCCGAACTGCGAGGAGCTCTTCTACCACCGCTTCACTCACCTGCCGCTCTACGGTCTTGACGACGATCAGATGAAGTATATGGCAGACGCGGTGCTGGAGGCGATAGCCGAAATGCAAGCCGGAAAGTAATTCCGGACGGCGGATATTTGGTAAGACCGAAAAAATCCGAAAATAATTTTAAGAGCCGTGCGGGA
>CALDMI010000263.1 GCA_937914815.1 uncultured Clostridia bacterium | reverse complement strand
CCCCGATTTCTTTGAGAGGTTTACAAAATAAGCCCCCGCGCGGGCAATAAGCCTACCCGTGTATTAAAATTGACAGCAAAAGTATCCTTTTATAAGAGAGAACATAAAAAACGTTCTCTCTTTTTTTGTGCGTTTTTCCGGGAGTGGTTCCCCATTTACGCAAAGAATATTTATAATTATATCACAAAATAGAAAGGAGCTTTCAATGAAATACAAGGACTGGCTTAACATATGGCTTAAAAATTACATCAAGCCGACGGCAAAAAGGAGGACGTACGAAAGTTATTCCCTGATTGCGGAGCAGCATATCAAAGCCCGGCTCGGCGACGAGGAGCTTGACGGGATAACTCCCCTGAAGCTGCAGCAGCTCGTAACCGGGCTTCTGAATGACGGAAATCTGCTCACCGGAGGGGGGCTTTCGGCTAATTCGGTAAACGGAATAATCACCGTAATTCAGGGGTCCTTAAAATCGGCATATACCCTCGGGGAGGCAAAGAAATATGTCGCCGACCGGATAAAAAGACCAAAATCCAAAGAAAAATCCGTAACCTGCTTTTCCCTCCCGGAGCAGAAGAAAATCGAGCAGGCGGTCTTTTCGGATAAAAGAAGCAGAATGTTCGGGATTGTCCTGTGCCTTTATACGGGGCTGCGGATAGGCGAGCTGCTCTCCCTTGAGTGGTCTGATGTCGACTTTACGAAAGGGACGCTCTCGGTGACGAAGACCTGCCACGACGGAAAGGACGAAAGCGGGAAGCTGTGCCGGATTGTAGACACGCCGAAAACGGCAGCCTCCCGCCGCGAAATCCCGCTCCCGCGGCGGATAATTCAGCTGCTCCGTGAGCACAGGCGGGAAAGCGATTCAAGCTACATAATCTCAAGCGGCGGGAATCCCATGTACGTAAGATCCTATCAGCGCAATTTCGACTCTCTCTTAAAAGAACTCGCCATTCCGCATAAAGGCTTTCACGCCCTCCGCCACACCTTTGCAACCCGGGCTATCGAGTGTGGCATGGATGTCAGGACGCTCTCCGAAATACTCGGTCACAAAAATCCGACAGTCACCCTGAGCCGCTACGCCCACTCCATGATGGAGCATAAGCGCGAGATGATGAATAAGCTCGGTAAAATGCTCTGAGGGCGGTCATGAGTATATAACAACCGCCCGAAAAATTCCCGATAAAGCCGGCTCTCCCTCGAAAAGACCGTCGACAAAGCAGAAAAGGCTGTCCACATGCGGCGGTCTTTTTTTCGCGCGGAGCGGAAATTATTTCCGCAAATTAAGACAATACATAAAATCTTTTATAAACAATCTATAAATTTTGGCTCGCCTTTGTTGAAATCAGGGGTAAAAAACCTTATACTTATTGTGAAAGGGACGACTGGGCAATAAGGCTGCAAGAGTCCCGTTGTTTTTTTGGGGGAGTCATATGCTGAAATATTATTACGATTATTACCGGAAGCTCAACCTCGCTGAGCATTTCGGATTTGATTTTCCCCTGCCGGAAATCATAGCCGGGCTCGCAATCGGGCTCTGCGTCGCGCTGATTGTATACGATTATTACAGGGCGGGCATGTTCAGCCTTGCAAAGGCGCTCATCCGCCATGGCGCGACGGGCGAGGAGAAAGCCATGACGCTCTCACAGCTCGGTCTCAAAGGTAAGCGCAGCGCGCAGGCGCTGCTCCGTTCCTCTTCCTCCCGCCTCTCGGCTATTATAGGTCGCGTGGGCGGCGGAACACTCCCCGGCTATGACGAATACAAGGCTATGTCAAAAGAAGAAAAGAAGAACGCCGGAAAGCACGATATAGACAGCGAAAGCTTCTATATAAAGCCCGACAAGCTCGACGCCGTGCGCAAAATATACGACGCCGGCGGCGCATCCCCCGTAAAAACAATTTTCATGATAATCCTCATTCTCGCGGTCTTCGGGCTGATAATTTTCTGCCTGCCGGAGATACTCTGCTTCATAACCGGAAAAAGTGCGTAACCCGGAAAACAGAGCGTTGGTGCAAATAGCGCCCCCCCCCGAAAACTGCCTTGTAGGTGCAAATAATACCCTACAAAAGCATGCTGTAGGTGCAAATAACCGATTTTGCCACCTGAAAAGCGAAAAAAGCACGGTCGTGCAAAGCCCCCGGATAAGGGGTGCTGACCGTGCTTTTTTATTTTGTGTTGTTTTTGGGTTAACTTTTTCGGATAAGTGCCGCGGAGAGGAAGTACCGCGCGCCACAGATTCCGTAAAAATCATACACGCTATG
>CALDMI010000262.1 GCA_937914815.1 uncultured Clostridia bacterium | reverse complement strand
AGCAATATTCCGGCGAGCAGTATATCCGCCTCGGACTTTGAGAGTGTCTGCGAGTTTACAGTGGACTCGAGCATATCCGTAACTATTTCGCAGGCTGATGAGGCGGAGGGCTCTATATATGAGTCCACCGCGCTTGCGTCTGCGCTCTTGTCCGTCTTTCTGTGGTGGTCGATGACCGCTACATTATCCACCTTTTCGGCTATATCCGGGAACTGTGAGCGCGACGGCGAATTGTGGTCGACAAGTACGAGTAGCGTATCCGGACCTATCAGATCAAGTCCCTCGGCATTATCTACAAACACCTGCGAATAGTTTTCTTCCTCCTGCATGAGTCTGATACACGGCGAGAGGTTCTTGTCCTGCATATCGACCGCAATATTCACCTTTGCACCGCAAAGCCCCGCGAGACGCGCGACACCGACACTCGCGCCGAAGGAGTCAAAATCTCCGTATCTGTGACCCATGACAATAACATTGTCCGCCCTCGCCATGAGTGAAAGAAGGCGTGACGCGAATACGCGGGAGCGGACGCTCGAGCGCTTGTAAACAGACTTTGTTTTACCGCCGTAATACTCAACCGTCGTGTCGGTCTTGTAGACAGCCTGATCTCCTCCGCGCTGCAAAGCTATATCTATCGCTTCTCTTGCCGACACCTCGCGTTGCGCAAGAGTACCGCTGACGCGCGAAACACCTATCGAAACCGTTATTGAGACGCCGTCCCCCACTCTCGTATCGCGTACGTCATCAAGTATTGAGAAGCGGTCTTTTATACATTCATCGAGCTTTGACGAGTCAAGGAGCATGACATACTTGTCATTATCGTAAGACTTGATTATTCCGCCGAGCCCCTCTGCCCATGCTTTAAGCTTATCATCGATCTTCGAGACCGCGTCCTGGAATTTTTCATGGACATACTGAAGGACATCCTCGACATTGTCAATGGCTATATACGCGACAGCTGCCCGCTCATCGGAATACCTCTTCTCGGAATCCGAAAGAGCTGTGACATCATGCATGATTATCATGTAAATTCCGTCGGATGTATTCTCCGATACATCAAAAGCCTCGAGCCGGTATTTGCGTCCGAGGAGCTCTACAGTGCGACCGTCAAAGTCCTCTGTGTGGAGTTCATTCTTAAAAATATCGTGTTCATATTTTCCGATGAGATTATCCCCCTCCGGCAGCAACGCGCGCATGGCGTCGTTATACCAGAGGACGATGCCCGCATCGTCAAAGCAGATTATCGGTGACGAGGAATTACGGAATACTATGCTCCCGCTTTCACCGAGAAATTCGTATATGCTTTTCCGGGGGAGCACATTGGCACCGGTCGAACGCCTGTAACCGATGAGCGCCACCTCGCAGAGAAAAGCAACCGTAAAAAGCACGGCACAGATAACCGGAGATATATCAGTCAGAAGCAGAAATAGCGCGCAGACAGCAATATTCAGACAGCCGAGTGCGACCGTCAGAGCGAATTGCAACCGCGAAATATACGGTATGTTCCGTTTCCATTCCTTAAAGTTCATGAAGTTCTCCTTAATCGGACACGAACTATGCACGCAGAGGTGCGACAGCCCGAACAATTATTATTTATTATAACACACACATGCGCGATTGTAAAGGAAAATTTCCGCGCAGGCATATTTTTTTCGCATATGTGCCGAAAAGAGACCAAAAATCAAAAAAAACTTGCAATATCCGCCGCCATGTAGTAGAATAAACAGAGAACGAATACGGAGGTCGGTATGCGGAATTACACTCTGAAAACACCGATAGAAGAATTGCCGCGTGTCGGTGAAACGCGAAAGCGACAGCTCGAAAAACTCGGCATAAAGTATGCCGGGGATCTTGCATACTTCCTGCCGAGGGCGTATGAAAAGCGCGGCGATGTAATCCCGCTTTCGGAGATGGATGCCGAAAACCCGCGCGCCTATGTCGTGACGGTCGCTACCGTTCCGCGTAGTGCAAGACTACCGCATTCGTTGACCCTCACAAAATTCCGCGCTTTTGACGACACCGGATACTGCGAAATATCATTCTTCAACGCACCGTATGTCCGTGATATATTCCATGTCGGTGACCGTTTCCGCATTTACGGAAAAGCTACACAGAGCCGCAATCATATTCAGTTCACAAATCCTAAATATGAGCCATATTCAGAGGCAGAACCTCTTGACGACTTTATACCGATATATCCGCTCACCGCAGGGCTGTCATCAAAATTCATAGACTCTCTCATGCATGCGGCGCTC
>CALDMI010000261.1 GCA_937914815.1 uncultured Clostridia bacterium | reverse complement strand
CTAAGCACCACCCCGCCCGCGATATGCAGGATACCTACTATCTTGAAAACGGGCAGCTCCTGAAGACCCAGACCTCCGCCGCGCAGAATGCGATAATGAAAAAATACGGTGCGCCGCTCCGCGCCATCTTCCCCGGCAGATGCTTCAGAAACGAGTCTACCGACGCCTGCCACGAGAACACCTTCTTCCAGATGGAGGGAATGATGATAGACGAGAACATCTCTATCTCGAACCTCATCTACTTTATGAAAACCATGCTCTCCGAGGTGTTCAGAAGAGACATAAAGGTCAGGCTCCGCCCCGGGTTCTTCCCGTTTGTCGAGCCGGGATTTGAGCTTGATATAAACTGCCTTATCTGCGGCGGTGTGGGCTGCCCGTCCTGCAAGAACTCCGGCTGGCTCGAGCTCTGCCCCTGCGGCATGATACACCCGAATGTGCTCCGCGAGGGCGGAATAGATACCGAAAAGTACACCGGCTTTGCCTTCGGTCTCGGTCTCACGAGACTTGCGATGATGAAGTACGGCGTAAAGGATATTCGCGATTTCAACAGCGGGAGCCTCGATTCCCTCTCGCAGTTTGAGGCGCTGTAAGGAGGACGGAAAATGTTTTTATCAATGAACTGGATAGGCGATTTCGTTGACCTTACCGGGCTTGACAGAAAGTCGCTCATAAGAAACTTCACCCTCTCCACCGCCGAGGTTGAGGACATATACGAAAAGGGCACCGACACGCACGGCGTCATCGCCGCGTCGATAATCACGGTAGACCCGCACCCGAACTCAAAGAAGCTCCACCTCCTGACGGTCGACACCGGCTCCGGAATACTCAACGTCGTCTGCGGCGCGCCGAATGTCCGCCCCGGGATGAAGGTTGCGTTTGCCCCGTCCGGGAGCGCCGTGTGCGGTAAGGAGATCACAACCGCTACCGTCGGCGGTTATACCTCGCAGGGCATGTGCTGCTCGGAGGCGGAGCTCGGTATAAGCGACAGTAACTCCGGGCTCTGGGAGATAACCGACGATATCCCGCTCGGCACCGACCTGAAAACCGTCTACGATATAGACGATATAGTCTTTGAGGTAGATAACAAATCGCTGACGAACCGCCCCGACCTCTGGGGACACTTCGGCATAGCCCGCGAGTTCGCAACCATAACCGGCAGACCGCTGAAGGCTCCGAAGACCGTCGACCTCGGCAGATATTCTCTTCTTCCCGAGGTGACCGTCGATGTCCGCGCAACGGATCTTGTATGGCGCTATACCGCCATTGCGATTGACAATATAAAGAGAAAGACCTCCCCCGTCAATATGCGTATCCGCCTCTTCTATTGCGGCTCCCGCGCTATAAACTTCCTTGCCGACCTTACAAACTATGTAATGCTCGAGCTCGGACAGCCGATGCACGCCTTTGACCGGCGCCGCGTCGCGAAAATAGAGGTGCAGACCCCCGCGGAGGACGGAACCTTTGTGACCCTCGACGGCGTCTCCCGCAAGACAG
>CALDMI010000260.1 GCA_937914815.1 uncultured Clostridia bacterium | reverse complement strand
TTGCTACGCGGGGTGAATGCTTCGGCGTTGAGGCGTTTTGGGTAGCGTATCAAATGACTTTTTGAGGCGTATACTATAATTGAACACAAAAATATACCTGCAGGGGGTTGACAAAATCACCTCTTTGGTATATAATGTGTTCAGTGATCGAGTTGCAGAAACCCGCGAGGCCTGCGACCGGGGGAGTTCCTGCGGGGGCTCCCTTTATTTTTTGGAAGGGAAAAGTCATGCCAAAGCAGTTTTTATCGCTTGACGCTCAAATCAGCCATTTGGAAAATACCAAAAATCTGACTATCACGGATCATGAATACGCCAAGAAAACGCTTCGACATATCGGATATTTCAGTCTTATCGGCGGCTATAAAAACCCATTCAAAAATCCAACCACGAAAAAATACAAGGATGGCACAAACTTTGAAGATATCGTTGCACTTTATAAGTTTGACGAAAATCTGCGGGAGCTGTTCTTGAAATACATATTGCAAATTGAACGCCATATGCGTTCCTTGCTCTCATATTACTTTTCGGACAAATTTGGGGAACAGCAATCACATTACTTAAATCCCACCAACTATTCATGTGATCCCCGTTATGCGGCAGAAGTTACCCACTTGATATCCACATTTGATAAGCTTGCAAATCGAAACAGCGATTATCCGTACATCGATCATCATAGAACGGTCTACGGAAATGTACCACTTTGGGTTCTTGTGGGCGGAATTACATTCGGCTCCTTGTCAAAATTTTATAATTTCATAACGCCGGATCTGAAAGTTAAGGTTTCTAAAAATTTTGATAAAGTTAACGAGAAACAGCTTGAACAGTATTTGAGGGTGATCACAAAATTCAGGAATGTTTGCGCTCACAATGAGCGTTTATACTCCTACAAGACAAAGAATGATATTCCAAATACGGCAATTCATCAAAAACTCGGGATTCCACAGAGCGGCTCGCAGTATGTTTGCGGTAAACACGATCTGTTTGCTCTTGTTATTTCGTTCAGATATTTGTTGCCCAATGAAGACTTCAATAAATTCAAAAAAAGTCTTTCACTCATTTTGAAGCATTATCTTGAGGTACCGGGGGCTATGTCCGAGACTGATTTGTATCGGTACATGGGATTCCCGGACAACTGGAAAAAGATATCCGGTTGTAGGAAATAATCATTGCGTATTCGTCACCGGTATTTTATATTGGATTGATTTACGGGTTATTTGCTACGCGGGGGAATATATTGTTTGAACCTCACGGTCTTGTATTTTCTCTGCGGAGAAAATACTGCGGTCGGTTCGGCGGCTCTGACAGCCCACCGGGCTGTCATTCACTCCCGCCTCACCCTTCGAGTTATTCGCCCTTCTGGCTCATAACCCTCGCCCATGAGTTCCAAATCCCACCTCCGGGGCACAGAGCAAGGATAAAAAACAAGAGACACCGCAATGGCGTCTCTTGTTTTCTTTGGTTGCGGAGGTGGGATTTGAACCTCACGACCTTCGGGTTATGAGCCCGACGAGCTACCAGGCTGCTCCACTCCGCGATATGGTGCCGGAAGCCGGGATCGAACCGGTACGAGATTTAAGTCTCACGGGATTTTAAGTCCCGGGCGTCTGCCAATTTCGCCATTCCGGCATTTTCGATCGGTTTTTCCGTCTGCACAGAGCATTATATCACATATAACGGTGATTGTCAATACTTTTTCGTATTTTTACTCACATTTTCATTATATGCCCGGCGGCGGGGAATATTCCGCTGTTTTCAAAATATTTTTCCGCCGCGGGCATGGGCTATGAGATGTCTCTTTGCCCCCGATTGCGTATGTCGCTCTTTTTGGCACTGCTATTTCGGTTCTGCTTTTTATTTCAGCTTTTTGCCGTCCGAAAAAGCCTTTCCGACCGTCTCGCCGACGACCGCGTAGGTATTATTAAAGGGGTCAAAGGTTATCGGGCGGAGCTTTTTCAGGTCCACATTCCCGTTTCCGTCAAGGACGCTCTCGTCCGCGCCGACATTGACTATCTCGCCGACAAGCCGGCAGGTTTCCTTATCATAGCTCTTAACGCGGCACTCAAGCGCGACGGGGAGCTCAGAGAACAGGGGAGCGTCGACAAATTCGGATTTTACCGGGTGAAAGCCCGACTTTGCAAGTTTATCCGCGGCATTATTGCCGGATACGAGCCCTACATAATCGCATGCCGCGACGGTGTCCGCCGTGCCCATGCTGACGGTAAATGCGCCGGTGCGCAGAAGGTTCTTTGTCGTGCGGTGTCCGGCACTTATGCACAGGCTTATCTCGTTTTCCTCGCTTATTCCGCCCCATGCGGCGTTCATGGCGTCTGCCGTGCCGTCATCATTGTAGGTGCCGAGTATAAATACCGGCTGCGGATAGCAATATGCTTTTGCTCCGAAATTCTTTCTCATCTTGAAAATCCTCCTGATATTCTAATATGTAATCAATTATTTACAAAATCACGCCATTGGCGGGGTTTCGGAATACTCATATACGGTTGTACTCACCTGCATACCACTCTCCGACCAGAGCGTCTCACCGGTGAGGTTCTTATATTCCGCGTCGTATGAGTAGGTTATTTTTGTGGTTGTGTCGCCTGTCGTCAGCTCGGAAACATCTATAGTGCCGTAAATGTTATAACGGTTCTCGCGCTTTGTGACCACTCCCATCGGGTCAGTGTATGAAATGAGACCGCCGCGCTCATCATAAACATAGGTTTCGGTTGTTTCGTCCCCGCCGTCAAGCGAGGTTTTCTTTATGTAGGAGCCGTTTCCGTCGGTGTACTCATAGGTTGATGTCTGCGTGGTTTCACCGCCGTCTGCGTCTGTTATTACCATTATCTGGCGGCTTATTCTGCCTACCGTGTCATATTCGTAGCTTATATCGCGCGAGCCTGTGACCGAGAGCATCGTGACCTGCTCGGAAATTCTGCGCCCCTGCGCGTCATAGCCCATCTCTGAGCGTGAAACGAGTACGCCGTCACTGAAAGTGCGGGAGGAGGCGATAACATACTGTCCGTCCGACAGGGCGGTATAGAAAAACTCGGTCTCAAAATCGCTGTAACTGTCGGATGTCTTATAGGAGACAAGATATTTTTCCGGCGTCTTATCCGAGCAGGACACGAGCCCCGCGACCGATATAATCATTGCCGCGACGAGGAGCACCGATAAGAATGAATAGCGGCGTGAAGTCTTTTTCATTTTTGTACCTCCGAGCTGATTTTTATATATTTTATCACAGGGGAGGGGCTTTGTAAATCTCCGGCGCGTATTTTTTACATTCGTGTAACAAAAAAATCCCGTGAGGCGAAAAACTTTTGAAAAAAGTATTGACAAAGCAAATGTGCTTTGATATAATATTAAGGCATTTACCCGGAAGGTTAGCTCAGTTGGGAGAGCATCTGCCTTACAAGCAGAGGGTCACAGGTTCGAGCCCTGTACTTTCCACCAAGGGGAAGCAACAGCTTCCCCATTTTATCGGAGATGGTCTGGTAGCTCAGCTGGTTAGAGCGCTAGCCTGTCACGCTAGAGGTCGTGGG
>CALDMI010000259.1 GCA_937914815.1 uncultured Clostridia bacterium | reverse complement strand
ATTGTATATTCTCCAGGTCGCTCGGAAAATTCAAGCCACGCGCCGGCGGAATTATAGAGAGTGTCGCGGAAAGCAGTCGCGAGGGCGTACGTATCCTTATCTGCCGGGTCGGCATACAGAGACCAGAGAGAAATATCATCGCCGGAGAGAGTTATGCTTTTCAGCTCATACTCCGTGTGCACGGTCTCGGAGAGCGAGCGCGGGATGCGGACGGTCTTCCCGTCGTCGCGCACCTCAAGGGCAGAGAGAAACTTATTTACCGCCGTCGCGGCAATATCCGGCGAGCCGGGGACTATCACCACGCGGTCTCCCACCGTCTTTATAACATACCCGAGGGTGCCGACAGTGTGAACATCTACGGCGCAGTCCTCACGGAACATGAGATTATCGCCGAGGAGAACCTCACAGTCGGAGACGCTGCCGCTCTTGTAATCCTCCGCGCGGGTTGTCTCTATCCCGAGCTCCGAGAAATACTCCTTCATCGTAGTAAATGCGGAATACACGAGCGGGTCAAGATTTCCGCCGGTTATGAACTGAAATTCCGCCGTGCCGTCTTTTACAAGGTATATGTAGTTTTCGGTATCCGGCGGCTCTGTACTCCCGCCGTTATTTCCGCCACTGCCGCCGTTTCCACCATTATCTCCGTTTCCGCCGTTGTTACCGCCGGCGGGCGTCAGAATACATGAAGCTGCGGAAAGAGCCACCGCCATGACAAGAGCGAACGTCAGCAGCACCGATATGAGTTTTTTCATATTCACATTCACCTCCGGGAAAATCATATATTGATCGATTTTATCTTCTATATCACATATTATACTCCAGCGCGCATAAAAAATCAAGTATTGTCGACATCACTTTGATTAACGGAAAGTAAATTTGCAAAAAAGAAAGATAAAACGCTCCTCCGGGCGGAAGAGCGTTTTCATTATTCCGGTTTATCTTTTTCGGTTTTTTAGTTGTTCTCGTCGTCGCTGTCACGCTGCGCGTCGTCTGCGGGCTGTTCTGCCGCCTTTGCGCCTCTCGGCGGGAGACCGACGAGCTTTCTCATCTGCGGGACATTAAGAAGCACTATCGCCGCGGCAAGGCAGATTGCAAAGTCGGGGAGCAGGAAGCCGCCGTTGTAGGAGATAGAATATACCCAGACATTATCGAAGCCCTCGGGCATATAGTCCTGCCATGCCGTCCATATTGTCGCGCCGGAGACAAGGTGGCAAAGGAGACGGGCAGCCGCC
>CALDMI010000258.1 GCA_937914815.1 uncultured Clostridia bacterium | reverse complement strand
ACAGGGGCGAGCGACTGACCGAGCGCGTCGGCACTTGTATAAATCCCGTAATACATGAGTCGTGTATCATTTTCGCGCCCGGAAACCGTAAGACTTCCGTCAAGGCGCGAGAGGAAAAACAGGTAGGTTCCGCCGTTCTCCGGTGCCCATACAAAGCTCACTCTCTCCTGCGCGGAGGCAAGAACATCGGCGCCGAGCTCCCCGGCATATCCGTCATGCGTGTAATACCCGCCGTTGCTGTCAACTGCGATAAATCCGCCGCTCCCCGAAAGGTCGTTCAGAGTCTCCTCCCCGAGGATAAATGCGCCTATTGCCTCAGGAGTATCAGGTCTTCGCTCTCCGAGCAGGCGGCTCTGCACGCCGACGAGGTTCCACTTCTCCCCAGCGGCATAGTCAAGCCCGGAGCAGAACTCCTCCGTCACCGCGCTCATCTGTCTCTGCCGCTCGGTATATATTGCCCGGTCCACATGATAGGTATAAAACCGCAGGAAAGCCACGACCGCCCCGATGACGACAGCCGTCATTATAAGCGCGACGATAAGTATCTTGCGCCCGCTTATCGGCTTTACACTCCCGTCACTTTTCCGTTCCATACAAAATCACTCCGTAATTTCCGTATTGTGAAAAATCAGGCGAGCGAGGAAATAGCCCCCACCGCGCGGTAATATGCCTCATCAACCGCGGAGAAATACCGCTCCTCCGCCATTTTCTCCCTCGGGCGCAGCTCCTCTGTGAGCACCGACGCCGCGGAGTACAAATCCGCAAGACCGAGGGTTGAAGCAATCCCTTTCAGCGTATGCGCCGCGAGAAACGCGCCGCCGACGTCGCCCGCAGCCCTCGCGTCAGTAAGATTTCTGTATGACGGGTCCTCCGGAAATCTACGGAGAAACTTATCCACTATCCGCTCGCTCCCGAGGCGCGCGGAGACTTCCCGGAAATTTCCGCCCAGTATATCGTACACTTCGTTTATGTTCATAAAATTGCCGGACCTCCGGCTCTCCCTCTGTTATTTTCATACACTTTACGCCTTTCGGCGCAGTAGTTATTTATTATATCATATTTTTTTATACAAGTAAAGTATTTTCGTAAAATTATGTCGGCTTTCTATGAAAAAATGTCATAAAAGCGCATCATGCGCAAAAAATATCCGCCCCGGCACGGGCTGTGCCGGGGCGGTGTGCGTAGCCGCGGGCTCACGCTATACCTCTGATTTTAATACACGGGTCTATGTTTCGTGAAAATTCTTCCGCTCTTTCAGGTAAAACGCCGCGCCGATAAGCACCCAGACGACGAGCATTATATAGCTCTCCGTGCAGAAGTGAACGCCGGGGAGCGCGGGTATCGGAACGAGCTGTAATATCATGAAAATTACCGAAAAGATACAGCCGAGAATTGCCAGAGCATGAAGAGCCCTGCTCCCGTCCTTATCCCGGCGGAGCGTCACGAGGGTCGACGCGCAGGTGAAGAAATAGCCTATCGACGCGCCGATAGCCGACATGTCGACAAACCAGCCGAGCGCCTCCCTGCCGAGAACCGGACCCGCGAGGGAAATTATGATACAGAATATCATAGCGTTTTTCGGGGTGCCGTGCCGCTCGTCTATCTTTCCGAAGAACTCCGGGAGGTACCCATCGCGGCTCATGGAATACATAAGCCGGCTCGACGCAAGGTAGAAGCCCATTATACCG
>CALDMI010000257.1 GCA_937914815.1 uncultured Clostridia bacterium | reverse complement strand
CGCGGAGCTTGAGGCTCTCGCAAGAGCGGACGGCGACACACAGCCGAAAACGCAGCAGAGACCGAACGGAAAGCCGCGCGACAACCGCCCGCCCCGGAACGGAAAGCCCGGCGGGGACAGACGAAGCGATAACGGAGAGCGCCAACCGGACGGCGGCAAGGGGCGGCATGACCGCAGACCGAGACCGCAGAGGCGGCAGGAGGAAAAGAGCGGCAACGGAGGAAAGCCGCAGGGCGAATAACCGACCGCGGACACGGCTTTTTAGTGAAGAAACAGGACTTTTTTACGAAACCGTCTTGATTTTTCCGTATAATGTGATATAATGGGGGAAAATGCACCGGACAGCCGGAGTATTTTCCCGAGTTAAAACATATGGAGGTTTTCAGAATGGCATACAAGATTTCCGATGATTGTATTTCCTGCGGCGCATGCGCCGATGCTTGCCCCGTCGGATGCATTTCCGAGGGCGACGGTAAGTACGAAATCAACGCTGACGAGTGCGTCAGCTGCGGCACCTGTGCCGAGACCTGCCCCGTGGGCGCTCCTCACGAGGACTGAGTCTTATGATGACAAGACCCGACTGCACAAAGCCGTACGCTTTGGCGGGCGGGTCTGTTTTCTTTTTTGTTTTGAATGTTCCGGAGCCGGGTGAAATTACCCCGCGCGGCTTCATAAATACATAGAAAATGCGGCGCATAAGCGCCGGAAAATCATACACGGGAGGGGACTATGGCACCGGATATTCTGCCCGGCGAGCGGCTCGACGCCGTCAATGACAAAATAGAGCTCATACAGAAGCCCGACGGACTCACATTCGGGACTGACGCCCTCCTGCTCGCAGGATATATCCGCGGGAGGTACGGCGAGGCGGCAGAGCTCGGCGGCGGGAGCGGGATAATCTCAATGCTTGTCGCGACGCGGGAAAAAGCCGAAAAAATAACCGTCTACGAGGTACAGGAAAGCTACGCCGACCTCGCAGAGCGGAACATACGGCACAATTCCCTTTCGGACAAGGTGCGGAGCGCGTGTCTTGACTGCCGCGAAATTCCGCGGGAAATGTACGGAAAATGTGAGCTTGCGTTTACAAATCCGCCGTATATGAGAGCCGACAGCGGCTATCTGAACGATGCCGACGGCAAGCGCGCGGCGCGGCACGAGATGAACGGGGATATATCCGACTTTGTGCTCTCCGCCGCGAAGCTGCTGAAATACGGTGGCGCGTTTTACGCGGTGTACCGCCCGGACAGGCTCTGTGACCTACTCGTCGCTATGCGGGGCGGAGGAATAGAGCCGAAGGCGGCGACATTCGTACACGCCCGGGCTGACAGCGAGCCGTCAATGCTCCTTATCTACGGGCGGCGCGGCGGGAAGCCGGGAATGAAGGTCACCCGCCCGCTCGTCATATACGATGATGACGGAAAATACACCGACGACATGAACTATATAATGGATAACGGGAGCTTCCCTCCCGGGTATTCTCTCTGACGGAGGAGAAAATGAGAGGAACTATTGATGAACGGAATCGGACGGAGGGGGCGACCCTATATCTTGTCGCGACGCCTATCGGCAATCTCTCCGACATATCCGAGAGGGCAAAAAAGGTGCTCTCCGAGGTGGATTTTGTAGCCGCGGAGGACACAAGGAACTCGGCAAAGCTGCTTTCCCTCTACGGAATACGGCGCGAGCTCGTCTCCTATCACGAGCACAACAAGGCGCAGAGCGGGCAGAAAATCCTCGCACGGCTTCTCTCCGGCGAGTCCTGTGCGCTCATAACCGACGCGGGTATGCCCGCGGTCTCCGACCCCGGGGAGGACATGGTGCGCCTCTGCGCTGAGGCTGGGGTGCGTGTATCGGTTATCCCCGGTTGCTGTGCCGCTGTGAGCGCGCTGTCGCTCTCCGCTCTTTCGACGCGGAGCTTCGTTTTTGAGGGGTTTCTCCCTGTCGGAAAGGGTGAGCGGACAGAAAAGCTCGGAAAAATCAAGGGCGAGCGGCGGACGATAATCTTCTATGAGGCTCCGCACAGACTGCAAAAGACGCTCTCCGACCTTGCGGAAGTATTCGGCACGGAGAGAAGAGTTTCCCTCTGCCGGGAGCTGACGAAGATAAACGAGGAAGTGATCCGCACGACGCTCGGCGACGCGGTATCGCTCTATAAGGAGCGCGAGCCGCGCGGGGAGTATGTCCTTGTGCTTGAGGGAGCGGATGAGGCAGGACTCCCAGAGGAGGAGAGCACGGAGGTTGCAACGCTCCTCTCGCTCACGCCGGAGGAGCATGTCGCGGAATACGAGCGGCGCGGCATGCGGAGAATGGACGCGATAAAGGCGGCGGCGCGCGACCGCGGAATGACAAAATCAGAGCTGTATAAGCTGCTGATAGAATAAGGCAAGGGGCTGCCCGGAAAAAAACGCCGGCAGTCCCTTTATTTTTGCATGTTCCATTGCAAGCGCGTCATCTCGTTTCTGCATCTTTTTTGATATATGGACGCAAAAATATTGACACCGCCGGAAATATGTGATAGAATATCCCGGTACGGGGGTATCGCCAAATGGCTAAGGCAAAGGACTTTGACTCCTTCACCGCTGGTTCGAATCCAACTACCCCTGCCAAACCTCCCGCGCGAGAGTGCGGGAGGTTTACTTATTACTTCTTCATTTTTCACTCTTCACTTGCACGCGGGAGTTTTGGCGAAGTAATAGGTAATAGTGAATAGTGAATAAGTGAGGTAGCTTATCGTCTTTACCCTACGGAAGGGAGGCTCGCAGCAAGAATGAACAGGTTAAAATGGTATCAAAAATTATTGATTGCATTAACAGCTATTATATTCTCGCCCTTGATTATCGCAGGCGTTATAATTGCAGGAATATGTACATTGATCCAAATCCTCAAAGACAAAAAGAAATATAAAAATTCTCGTTACTATGCAGATTTTAAACAAAAGTTCACAACAAGTATTCTGTATTCTCCTGAATATCGCTTTTACAATTCTGCTGTGCGACATAACTTACAGTTAAAGTATATCAAACAAAAAACAAATGGATTTGAATATTTTATTTACAACGAAACAATTTACCTTTTTCCAGACTTTGAACAAATTGATTTTGACGAGAATAAGAAATATTGGCAGGTAGATCAGGATGGCGATTGGATACCTTTCAACGAATGTTATAATAACCTGCTTGATAAATTGGAAAAGACGACAATTTATCCCGTAAAGATAATTGTTGAGAGAAAAATGTTTCCAATACTAAATTTAAACGGTAAAAATATTCCGGGCTGCATCTTTGTCACATGGAATTATGAAACTGCATTTGAGAATGAAGAATCTCCATTAAAAATGCTTATCCCGGAAAACTCCAAAGAGCTTTACGAGATGATGCTCGGGACTCCGAATTTATGTGGCACCTTTGAACTTACCGATGATGGCGAAAAAATCGTGTGGCATTTATATGAAAACATCAAAATTGAAATCAATGTTGATTCGCAAGGGTGTTATTTCGGTGTAAGCAAATTGTTATTTGGAAAAATTGAAAGTGGTATTACTCATTGGCACCCATCAATCTTTGAAATTTACGATGAAGTTTGCAACATTGGAAAACGCGGGAATGTGATGGTGCTCCGCTCTACTGTGGGTTGCGGCGCTTTGATGTATTCCGGTAGTAAAGCCGATTGTCCCTACTCACCGGATAAAAAGTATTTATTAGGGAAATACTACTATTTAGAGGCGGAATAATTACATAGTTCCATTTATAGGCACGGTTCCGCAAGCCCGGAAGATCGCGGTCACTTGCAAGCCCCTGTTTCACCAAGGGAGAGGTCTATCCAAAAACAAAATATCCCGGCTCGGTTTTGAAAAAAGTGCGGTGTGCATCGGTTTTGTAGTGATCCCCCAATAAAAAAGGCACGCATCTGCGTGCCTTTTTTATTGGCAGGGGCAGGAGCCGTGAAAAATCGTGTG
>CALDMI010000256.1 GCA_937914815.1 uncultured Clostridia bacterium | reverse complement strand
CATAGCGCGGGTGAAACCCGGGATCGCACCGCTCGGCGTAAAATATCGAGATATCCTCCGGCAAAAACTGCTGTGAAGCCATCGGGAGTTTATCCGGGGGTATGTCGGCACCGTTTGTCTCTATTGTTATGCAGAACTCAATTGCATGAACCCCGGCATCGGTGCGGGAACATCCCGTGACCTGCACAGGTGCACCGAAAAGCGACGAGAGCGACGATGTCAGCTCTCCCTGCACAGTGCGGAGCCCCCGCTGCACCTGAAAACCGTGAAAACGGCGACCGGAGTATTTTATTTTTGCAAAGTATTTCATGGAAACCTCAGAGCTTATAAAATCCGTATGTGAGGAGCCAGGACGGCATAGGTGCAAAATCCGGCAGCTTCATCAGAACTATGAAAGCTGCAAGGCACAGAAGTGCCCCGAAAAACCACAGATAGTCTCTCACGGTAAAACGGAGCTCATTCATTTTCGTGCGGTTCGCGTCACCTCTGTAGCAGCGACATTCCATAGCCGTGGCGAGTTCCTCTGCCCGCTTGAACGCCGAGGCAAAGAGCGGAACAAGTATAGGTATCAGTGCTTTCACTCTGCGCACTATATTACCGCTCGAAAAATCTGCACCGCGCGATTTCTGCGCATTCATGATTTTTTCTGTTTCCTCGACGAGAGTCGGAATAAAGCGAAGCGCTATAGTCATCATCATGGCAAAGATATGGACAGGCACATGAATAAGCTTCAACGGCGAGAGCAGTCCCTCAATACCGTCGGTCAGGCGTATAGGCGATGTCGTGTATGTCAGTAGTACGCTTGTGCCGATTATCAGAAGCACGACGCGCAACGCCATGAATACGGCGCGTATTATCCCCTCTTTGTATATTCGTATTATCCAGAATGAAACAAGCGGCTCACCGTCGCCCTTCGTCAGAAAAATATTTATAATCGCAGTGAAAAGAAGAACATACAGTACCGGCTTTATCCCTTTCATCACTGTGCGCAGTCCTATTCGGCTTACGGCGGTTACGGCAAATGTAAGGACGGTGACACACAGGAACGCAACGGGCGTCTG
>CALDMI010000255.1 GCA_937914815.1 uncultured Clostridia bacterium | reverse complement strand
GATACATTCAGAATACCGAATTCGTTCACCACCTGGATGCCGCCGGTCTCGCTGTCGTAAAGACCGCCGAAGGTATAGCCCGTACGGGTGGGAATGAGCGACAGGAAAACATTTCCCGCCGTCAGATTTTCCTGCCGGTAGGACGCCACCACGGGCGAGGTTTTTGAGGTGGTATAAAATGACACTATGATTTTGCCCGTTTCGGGCTCCTCGTCTTTTCCGCACGAGGTGGCGGTGAATACCAGAAAAAGCGTCGCGCAAAGCAGAATCAAAAGTATCGGAAGACTCTTTTTTATTTTCATTTTTTCCTCCTTGGACCGTCAGGGAGCCGTGTCCTCAATGGGTTCGTAGACCGCATACACCGTCATATTTTCGTCAATTGTGCGCACGGCATAGCCGCCCGCGTTGAAATACATCACGCCGCCGTATGGCGTGTTGAAAAAGCCGAGCAGCCGATAACCTGACCGCGGATTGAGCACTACCGGCGTGACTACAAGATAGGAATGTGCGTTCTGCGACTCATTGCTGAAAAATACATTTTCAATAGCATAGATGGTGTTCATGTCACCGTAGTAATAGCCTCCGACGCGCTCTGCATCGCCTCTGACGGTGGCTAAGCGGTCCTCGCGCACATAGATTGTTTCGGTTGTGTCCGTCCAAGCGACCGTCACCTCGTGCTCGAGGGACGTGCGCGTTTTTTCTGCCCATTTGCCGCCCATCTGCGCATACTCCACCATGTCGCCGCCTATGGCGACAGATAGCGCGATTCCGAGACCGATAAACCAGAGCGGCAGGGTATACTTGAAGAAATAAAACATGCCAATGAACGCATACTTGAAGATGTAAAATGCGCCCCTGACCACCAAATAAAGAATTGCGCCTATCAATTCTATCATTCCGACTCACCTCCAATCGGGACAAAACGGGGATAGAGCAGGGTCTCCTCTGTCACCGTCTGAATACTTTCGCCGTTCGCTCCGGCGTAGATCACGGCGTTCTCATCGGTGCCGTTGTACCAGCCCGCGAAAATATAGCCGTCCTTATATGGGATATAAGGCACGGTAAAGTCTTTTCCTTTTTCGACAAACATACAGCCTATCGGTGCGTCGTCCTCGTCGCTCTGATAAAACCGAACCGCGACCACCGTTTCCTCCCGCGTTTTGACCTCTTTCTCGTACCTGTTCTGAATAGCACAGGAGCGAATACCGGATATTGCCAGGATGATGACAAAGAGCAACGCTGCCACCCCTGCGCCGACTGCGTAATACCTCTTCAAAATGACTTCCTCTTTTCGTCTCTCTCTTTATTTTTTTATCATCTATTATGGTAATAGATGACCCATTCTCCGTAATTATACTCAAAAATTGTTGAAAAGTCAATAGAACCTATCCTTATTTTATAAAATAAACTGTTTTTTTTGGTTTATTTCCCTTGAGTTTTCTCTATGCGGGCGATTTTTTCGCCGTCCGATGATCATCTATTGCCATAATAGGTGACCCGCTTCTTTATAGTATTTCTCGGAATTTTTTCGGAAAAATGTGTTTTTTGATGCCGGATTTTCTCGGAAAAACGTGTGTAACATGCGCTAAAAGTACGGAAAAATGTGCGAAATCATAGTTGAAAAACCCGGAAAAATGTGTTATCATATTTACAGATGACCGGAACGGAGGTGCTTTTATGAGGCGAAATTCGATTGAAGAACTTAAAAAATGGCAGAAAGATCCGGAGCGTAAGCCCATGGTGCTTCGCGGTGCGCGACAGGTCGGCAAGACATGGCTGATGAAA
The DNA here is from genome assembly GCA_937914815.1 of uncultured Clostridia bacterium. Lineage (GTDB taxonomy): Bacteria > Bacillota > Clostridia > Oscillospirales > CAG-272 > UBA1740. Next base: position 886 of record CALDMI010000255.1, on the reverse strand, counting down.
GAATTCGGGCGGAGCTGTTACGAGAACTATGTTTATTTCAACTTTGACGAGGAAGAAGAGCTGAAATCCGTCTTTTCGGTCAATAAAAATCCCGCAAGGATAATTGAACTGCTTTCCATGCTCTCCGGGAGTAAAATTCTTCCCGGCAGGACGCTGATAATCTTTGACGAGATACAGGAATGTCCGGATGCGCTTAACTCTCTGAAATACTTCAGGGAAAACGCGAATGAATATCATGTCATTGCCGCGGGGAGTCTGCTCGGCACGCTACTTGCGAAGCCGAAATCCTATCCTGTCGGCATGGTGAACCTTCTTGACATCTCACCGCTTACATTTGACGAGTTTCTCGATGCGACAGATCCTGCGCTTTTCGGGTACTATGAGAGTATTAAAAGAGGTCAGATGATTGAGGAGATTTTCCACAATCGCCTGACCGAGGCATATAACTATTACCTTATAATCGGCGGAATGCCCGAATGTGTGGCATCGTGGATTAAATACAAGGACCCGGGAAGAATTTCGTCAATTCAGCGGGAGCTTATCGAAATTTATGAAAATGACTTTTCAAAGCATAACGGGAAAGTCAACAGCGGGCGTATACTCATGGTATTCCGCAGCATAGTTTCACAGCTTGCGAAGCCGAATGAAAAATTTATGTACGGCGCGGTGCGCGAGGGAGGCAGGGCGCGCGACTTTGAAGAGGCTATCGAGTGGCTTGTATCAGCCGGAATGTTAAGCAGAGTTTACAATGTGTCAAAAGCCGAGCACCCTCTGACCGCCTTTGACAAAATCGACCAGTTCAAGCTTTTTGTCTTTGACACGGGACTGCTGAAACACATGGCGGGAATAGACAACGCCGCAATTCTTTTGAAATCGGACTATCAGT
>CALDMI010000254.1 GCA_937914815.1 uncultured Clostridia bacterium | reverse complement strand
CGGGATAACCACCGTGACCTCGCCGTAGACAGAGGTATATACCGTCTTTCCGGCTGCATCATGGGTTGCGGGGGTGGTTGTCGCCGTCCATATGCTGTCTGTGAGGGCGGGGATTGTTGCCGGCTCGGTATGTCCGCACTCACAGGTGCGGGTCGCGGTTCCGGTTTCGGTTTCCGTCGGCTCCTCGGTTATTGTCCAGTCGCCGTAGGTGTGAGGGATCATCGGGATAACTACCGTGACCTTACCGTAGGCGGAGGAATATACCTTTGCGCCGTCGGCTTCATGGGTCGCGGGAGTCTCGGTGAGCGTCCATATGCCGTTTGTAAGGTCAGGGAGGGTTACCGTTTCGGTGTCACCGCAGGTGCAGGAGCGGACTGCCGTTCCTGTCTCGGTCTCGGTGGGCGCCTTCGTTATCGTCCAGTCGCCGAAGCCGTGAGGAGTCATGGGGAGGGTAACCTTTACTGTGCCGTACTTTGATGTGTAGGTCGCCTCGCCGGTCTCGGTATGAGTCGCGGCTTTGGTAACCTCCATTGTCCATACGGTGGTGTCGCTAAGCGCGGGAATGTCAAATTCCTTTTCATCGCCGCACTCGCATTTGCCGAGAGCCTTGCCGCCCTCGGTCTCCGTCGGCTCTGCCGTTATGCTCCACTCGGTGTAATCGTGCTCTTTGTGACATGCCGTGAACACGATACATATGAGGAGCAGAAGCACGCCGATGAGAGCAAGTTGTTTTTTGCCTTTCATTGTGTCTCTCCTTTATATTGATGTAGAATAAACGTTTGTTGATGCCCGGCGGGGGGTCCCGCCGGGGAGGCGAGTTCCGGTTTTCTTATCCTGCCGGGAAGATTGTCCCCGCGCCGAAATATCCGTGTGTCCCTTCCGGGAGGTCGGTTTCGGTGCAGACGAGCGTCGTGAGCCCTATGACGTCGGTAACAAGGAAGTCGAGTCGGTATGAGCCGGTGTCAATTGTCAGCCTGTCGCCGGAGACCGTATATCGCCCGACGCTGTAGGAGCAGGTGAAGAGCGGGCGATAGGTGTCCTCCTCACATCCGTCGGAGGAGTCGTCATGCGACGGGGATACGGAGGTTATCCGCACCTTTCCGTCGTCGCCGAAGGTGATTGTGGTTGTCGCCGTGTAGGTGTAGTTCGTGCAGACGAAGGTATACTCTGCCGTATAGCTCCGCCCGGCGAAGCTCTGAACGTTAAGAACGACGGTGACCTCCTCGCAGGTGAGGTTTTCCGTATCGAGGCGGAAGGCATAGAGCCTGTCAGTCGTGAAAACAACCAGCTCGCCGTTTATGCGGTATTCACCGCGCAGACCGCCGTATACCGCGGTGCCGAAGCCGTCGAGCGTCAGGACATCTCCCGCCGCCGTGCGGTATTCGCCGCGCCACCTGTCGGACTGTGTGAGCCCTGTGCGCGTATCAGACCAGCCGTTTATGCGGAGAATTACGTCGTCGCCGCCCGTCGTTACGGAGATTATCGCCCCGGCGGTGAATATATCGCCGGATATTACGCTGACTTCGGCGGGTGAGCCCTCTCCGGTCAGCGATGTTGCGATGAAGCAGGAGGTGTTGCCGCCTACCGTGTAGGCGCGCAGGTACGTTCCAGCCGTGCCCGTTACGCGATAGGTTCCTGTGGTGAAGTAGTCGGTGACGTTCACCCCGCCGGTGATACCGACGCGGAGAAGCCCGTCGGAGATTATCCTGCCGCTAAGCAGCAGGTTTCCGGCATCGGAGCGGACACGCGCGGTAAATGCCGTGCCGTCGTCACTCACCGTGGCGAGACCGTAATAAACCGTATCGGAATTTCTGAGAGTTACCTTGCCCCAGTTGTCGATTGTGAGAGAATACCCGGAGCTGAGAGTCCCCTGACCCCATGCGGCAGTGACAGGTTTACCCTCGCATATTGCGGGGATTATCGCCACCGCATACCGGCAGGTGACATTTTCACCGAGGACGGGGACCGTCACGGTGAACTCATAGTAGCCCTCTGCGCTGAATTTAACGGCTTTAAGATTTATTCTCGCCGTCTTGTCGGCTCCGGTGAGCTCTCCGTCCGGGGTAATTATTCTGATATTCCCGAGGAGCTCATCGCGCGCCGAGGCGCCCGCGCCTATCTGCGCATTGGATATTTCGACTATCGCGCCGTTTGTTATGTAGGTGTTTTCAAAAATTCTTCCCGCGTTGTCCGTGCCGGGCATCTCGCTGACCGTCAGGAGATTTAAGAGCGGGCTGACCCAGAACTCCGCGCCGTCCCCGTAGGCAAAGCCCGGGAGGGTGTCGCGGTAGCGGACGGTCAGGCGGTTGTCCTTTTCCGTATAGGTGAGGAGCGTCTGCTTATAGCTCTTTTTGTCAAATGAGATATATCCCGTGCCGTAGCCGTCAAGGAAGAGGGTAGAGCTTCCGAGGGTGTACACGCCGAAGAGCGGATCGCGCTCTGCGACGGTGAACGTGCCCGCCTCCGTGTCTATAATGAAGCGGTAGCTGTACGGGTCGCTCTCGGAGGTCCCCGCAGAGTAGACGAAGAGTACCCCCGCCGCATAGTCGACGCCGCCGTTCTTCATCGCGGCGATGTCGTAGTTGAGGTTCAGTCGGAAGATTACATTTCCGTTTACGGTAAGAGTGTAACTCTCGTACTGGTCGGTGGCGAGGACAGCCTCCACCCCGCCGAACATGCCGGTGAAGCGCCGGTTTGTCCACGGGCGGGAGTTATCCTGCCGGTTTACCTTTGCCTCCGTGCGGCTCGACATTGTGAATGAGTAGATCTCGCCGTCAAAGGTGAGCGTCGAGACGACGCCCGCCGACGGAGTGAAGCCGTCGGGGTACTCCGCCTCGCCCCACCCGACGACGTAAATCGTGTCGGCGGAGGTCTTTTCGGCGAGCCGTACCTTCAGGGCGTACCACATTGTCCGTGTGCCGTCCTTCGACTCTATTCTGAATGTGTCGATGCTGTATGATGTGTTCGTCGAGGCGAGGACGTACTGTGAGCCGTAGTTCACCGTGACTCTTGCCTTTATATCCCACATATCGGTGTGGAAGTAGACGAGCGGTCGCCTCGAATCCGTGAAGCCGAGTTTTACGCTGTTGTCCGGGTCTATGACTATTATACCGTCGGAATAGTGCAGGGTGTAGATGTTCTGCGCCCGTTTCAGTATGAGCGTGTGACCGTCGAGCCCGCCGACGATTTCATAGATATCGCCGCCGGAGACAACTTTTCCGTCCGCGGATATCGTGAGGTCGGGAAGTATTACCTTGGCGCTGCCCGCCGTGACATACCCGTCCTCGTCGGTCTCGTCCTCCGAGCCTATTGTTGTGAGCCTCGTTTCGTAGGTACCGAGAATATCCGCGTCAAACACGGTGACAGAGGCGGTCTTTTCTATGCCGCGGTAGATAACCGTTACGCTGTACACGCCGGGGGTGAAGATGTCGACCCTGCCGTGCAGCATCTCATAGGTTACCGTGACGCTCTCGCCGTTGTCGGTTATTGCGAAGAGATCGCGTATCGAGAGAGGATAGCCCGCGAAGACCCACGCGCCGGAGGCGGAGATTTCAACGCCGCTGTCTATTCTGAGGTCGTAGGACAGCTCTATCGGGGCGTTTTCCGGTCCGTTTACATAAACGGCTATGCGTATTCTCTGCGTCGCCGCAGAGTTGAAATCAACGGGGGAGGAGAGGAGACGCACATAGCAGGAGAGTATATCCGCGTATTCCGGATGTGTCGTGAAGGTCTGGTTTATTCCGTTTATCGACACGCGCAGGTTTCCGAATATGTCGTAGCTCTCTGTCCCCGCGGGGAGGAGCACGCTGTCGGATATTACCGTCGCGGTGTAGGTGTTCTCGGTGACGATATATTTTACCGTTGCCGTGTAGTCGACGTAATTTGCCTTACCGGCGAGCCCTGTCAGCGGGTCCTTGTTGTACCGTATTGTCAGGGTGACGCTTCCGCCGTCGCCCGCGGTATCAAAGGAAACGCCGGAGACGTCGAGGGCACCGGATGTGAAGTCGTAAAATCTTATTCCGTTGACTATAACCGTGAAGTCGGAAGAGAAGTCATAGAGCGACTTGTCGGTTCCTCTTCGGACTGTCACCGTCTCCGGCGCGAGTATCACGACGCCCGCGCGTATTTCCACCGTCGCGACGGTGGGGGCACAGCCGGGGTAATTCAGGGTTATCTCGTAAATTCCCGTGCCGTTATAGTCGACCGTTCCCTCTATCATATCCGGGGTGACTTTCAGGGTCTTGTCGCCCTTTTTCACCTCGAAGAGGGTCGTGAGGTCTATTACCGGGCTGTTCGGGTAGGTTACGATGTTCCTCGCCGTGACAGTAGTTTCCTCCTCCTTACATACGGTTATCGTTACCGTCTGCCGGCAGGAGGTATTTCCCATTTCGTATGAGAAGATGATGTCATAGCTCTTTCCGACCTCCGGTGAGCGGAGAGAGGACAGGTCTATCATGTCCTCCGTCACCCGGACGGGGAGCCCGTCTGCATAGAGAGTAAAGAGAGTCGTGAAGTCGTAGTCCGCAATCTCCTCCACCGTAAGTGAGAGCTCACGGTAGGCGGGTATCACCTCGAGGAGGTGGTCCGGCATTACCTCAATGCGGAGGGTCTCCGAGACGGCACCGAGGGTCAGAGTGCAGGTGTAGCTTCCGACCT
>CALDMI010000253.1 GCA_937914815.1 uncultured Clostridia bacterium | reverse complement strand
GAAAATTTCTTCGGCTTCATTTCATAGAGGCGGACGGGAACGCCGAGGCGGGCTATCTGCCACGCCGCCTCACACCCTGCGAGCCCCGCGCCTATTACATTTATATGCTTATCCGACATATCATTCAGCCTCGGTAGCTTCGGAAATCTCCGCCTCACGCTTATATCCGCAGCCTGGCTCCTTGCAGATTATACTTTTCCGGCTCTTTCGGTAGTACAGCATACCGCCGCACTGCGGACACTTTTCGGCAAGAGGCATATCCCACGAGGAGAAATCGCACTCCGGATATTTTTCACAGCTGTAAAATAGGGACTTTCCTCTTCCGTGCCGGGCGACGACATGCGAGCCGCAGCGCGGGCAGAGAACGCCCGTATCGGTGGTTTTCTGCTTTGTATTTTTGCACTGCGGGTAGTTTGAGCAGGCATAGAAAACTCCGTATCTGCCTGTGCGCTCGACCATCTCGGCGCCGCAGAGCTCGCACTTGAAGCCCGCAAGGCGAGGTGCGCTCTCCTGCTTTTCAACGGGGTTTCCGTCCTTATCAACAGCCTTTGTATTCCTGCACTCGGGGTAGCCCGGGCAGGCGAGGAACTTTCCGAATCTGCCGTTTCTGTATACCATTTTTCTGCCGCAGTACTCGCAGACCACATTGCTCTCCTCCGGGGGGACGACAAGGCGGCTCTTCTTTTCGCTGTCGGCGTTTACCGCCGCGAGCTCCTCGGTGAATTTGCCCCAGAAACCGGATATTACGCCCTCGACGGTATTCTCGGCTCTCGCTATCGAGTCGAGCTGATTTTCCATTGTGGCTGTAAACTCGTAGTCGGTTATCTCCGGGAAGTTCTCACGCATGAACTGCGTCGTCACCTCTCCGAGTGGGGTTGCGACAAGTGATTTTCCGTCCCGTCTCACGTAATTGCGTGAGAGGAGAATTGAAATTATCGGAGCGTATGTCGACGGTCTGCCTATTCCGTTCTCCTCAAGGAAGCGGATAAGCGACGCCTCGGTATACCTCGCGGGGGGCTCTGTAAAATGTTGATTTCCGTTGAGTGAGAGCGGTTCAAGAACTGCGCCCTCTGCTATATCGGGTATGCGGGAGAGATTTTTCTCAACATCCGCATCACCGTCCCGGGGCTCCTCCTCATCCATGACGGACATATATCCGCGGAAGCGGACGGTGTAGCCACCGGTGCGGAATATATAACCGGAGTTTTCTATTTCGAGAGTCACGGTATCAAGAACGGCGGACGCCATTCTTGAAGCCACAAAGCGCTCCCATATGAGTTTATAAAGCTTATACTGGTCGGGAGTCAGAAGCTTACGAACAGACTTCGGAGTTATCGCGACATTCGAGGGGCGTATCGCCTCGTGCGCGTCCTGCGCATTGGCATTTGTCTTATAGACATGCTCGCTTTTCGGGAGGAATTTCTCGCCGTAATTTTCGCGTATGAAATCGGTCGCCGCAGCCTTTGCCTCATCGGAGACGCGGAGCGAATCTGTACGCATATATGTGATAAGACCCTGGACGCCGCCGAACTCCTCGCCGAGGTTAAGTCCGTCATAGAGCTCCTGCGCGACCTTCATTATTCTCTGGGTCTGGAAGCCGAGGCGCTTTGACGCCTCCTGCTGCATTGTCGAGGTCGTGAACGGAGGTGCGGGCACGCGCTCACGCGCCTGTCTTTTCACCGAGACGACGCGGAAGGTCCCGGCGCGGAGCCTCTCAAGAACACGCTCTGCCTCATTTCCGTCCGAGAGCTTTATCTTCCCCGCGCCGTCCGAGGCGAGGCGGGTCTCTATCTTCTCTTTTCCGTCTGTCAGCACCGCGTCGACGGTCCAGTATTCCTGCGGGACGAAGTCGCGTATCTCGCGCTCCCGCTCTGTGACTATGCGCGCGGCGACCGACTGGACGCGCCCGCCGGAGAGCCCGCTCTTTACATTCTTCCAGAGAATTTCCGAGAGGCTG
>CALDMI010000252.1 GCA_937914815.1 uncultured Clostridia bacterium | reverse complement strand
ATGCTGCCGCTTTATAGAAAGAAACTCTTTCTTTTCGACATGGACGGGACCCTCTGGCTCGGTGACCGGCTCTTTGACGGCACGCGTGAGCTCCTGTCCCGCATTCGGAATATGGGCGCAAGCTATCTTTTTGTGACCAATAACTCATCGACGAGCGCCGCGGGCTATGTAAAAAAGCTCGCCCGCCTCGGTATAGCATCTGTGCGCGGCGATTTTCTCACATCGACCTACGCGACATCGCTGTATATAAAGAAAAACTGCCCGGATAAGACCTTTTTCGCCGTCGGCACTCCGGATTTTATCTCCGAGATGAGAGAGTACGGAATATCCGTGACGGAGGAGATAACCGATAGTACAGACGGCGTCATTCTCTCAAATGACACGACGATAAATTTTCATAAGCTTGAGTGCGCGTGCGCGCTCTTGCGCCGCGGGGTAACCTATATAGCGACAAATCCGGACTGGGTTTGCCCGGCGGAAGGCGGCTACCTCCCGGACTGCGGGTCGTTTGCCTTTCTTCTTGAAAAGGCTACCGGGAGAACCCCGGTCTTTATAGGAAAGCCGAACCCGGATATGCTGACCCTCGCCATAGCTCGTGCGGGCGTCACCCCGGAGGAGGCGGTGATGGTCGGCGACAGAATGTATACCGACGTTGCCTCCGGCGTCCGCGCCGGGATAGACACAGTCTTTGTCCTCTCCGGAGAGGGAACGGTACAGGATGCCGAGGCGTCGGACATGAAGCCAACGTATATAATGAAAGATATTAAAGAGCTCTCGCGCAGGCTTTGCGAGGGGGCAACGGAGTAATAAATGATAACAGTATCGAATCTTGCCTTTCAGTTCGGCGGTCAGCTCCTATTCAAGGATGTCGACCTGAAATTCACCCCGGGCAACTGCTACGGAATAATAGGAGCGAACGGAGCGGGAAAGTCCACCTTCCTCCGTATACTTTGCGGAGAACTGGAGCCGACGCGCGGAGAGGTCATAATACCGCCGACCGTCCGCATGTCTGTCCTGAAGCAGGACCACTTCGCATATGAGGAGTATACGGTGCTCGACACCGTCATAATGGGAAACCGCCGCCTCTACGATATAATGAAAGAAAAGGACGCCATATACGCGAAGGAGGACTTCTCGGACGAGGACGGAATACGCGCGTCGGAGCTCGAGGGCGAGTTTGCTGAGATGAACGGCTGGGAGGCGGAGTCGGACGCGTCAAAGCTCATTCAGGGGCTCGGACTTGACGACTCGGTGCTCTACTCCGAGATGTCCTCTCTGAAAGAGAGTGAAAAGGTCAAGGTCCTCCTTGCACAGGCTCTCTTCGGTAACCCGGATATAATCCTCCTCGACGAGCCGACGAACGGTCTTGATATCGACGCCGTCCTCTGGCTTGAAAACTTCCTTTCGGACTATTTCGGCACCGTGCTCGTCGTCTCGCACGACCGCCATTTCCTGAACGATGTCTGCACGAATATCGTCGATATAGACTACTCCGGCATAAAAATGTATGTCGGTAACTACGAGTTCTGGTATGAGTCGAGCCAGCTTATTCAGCGCATGATAAAAATGCAGAATAAGCGCAATGAGGAGAAGATAGCAGAGCTCCAGTCGTTCATAGCCCGCTTCTCGGCGAATAAATCGAAATCGAGACAGGCGACCTCGAGGCGAAAGCTTCTTGATAAGCTCACCGTCGAG
>CALDMI010000251.1 GCA_937914815.1 uncultured Clostridia bacterium | reverse complement strand
ACATTGACTTTGGTCGCAGAAACCTATAAAGTTAAATTACAGGAATAATGCGAAAAGGAGAAGTACAATGAGAACCGCAGAAGAACAGTATCAGAAACAATTCAACGAAATACGTCAAAGATGGAAACGCGACCGCCGACGCAGGGCTTTAGGTATGCTTATAACGGGTGTTATTGGCGCCATTGCCGCACTTATCTCTCATTTTTTCTTTAACGCCGCAAAATACGAGCCATGGAACTACATCGTGGTTTTATGTGGTATCGCGCTTGTAATAGCAACACCTATAACAATATTCCGCATATTTATAAGACCGATAAGAGAAGAAGAAGCTGAAATTGCACATCTGAACAGAGTGTATGAAGAGCAGAGATTTATAAACAGAGAATAATGAAGCTGAATTTGCACACATACTCAACTACTGATGCAAAGCAGAAAGTTGCAATTTAGCAGACAAAGTTAGGCAACCGGAACAACACAAATCAAAACCACCCGTCAAACGGGTGGTTTGAACAGGGGCTATAAGCCCCGATACTAACCCGCACCTCAAGGTGCGGGCTTTCTCTTCGTTCAAGCCTTATTGTATTTGCCTCTTTGGCACACCCCTAAAGGGGTTATTGCGCAAACGGATCCTCGTACTCTTTTACGCTTAATTTATCTAATGCTATATCTGCCTTTTCTTGCTCTTGGATGTATTTCTTTATTGTTGATTCATTCAAACCAACCGTTGATACATAATATCCTTCTGCCCAAAAGTGCCGATTTCCGAACTTATACTTTAGATTTGCGTGTTTATCAAACATCATAAGCGCACTTTTCCCTTTTAAGTATCCCATAAAACTTGACACACTTGTTTTTGGTGGTATACTTACTAGCAGATGCACATGATCCGGCATCATATGCCCTTCTATTATCTCTACACCCTTATACTTGCAAAGCGTTCTTATTATTTCCTGCAAGTCTTTTCTGTACTGGTTATATATTACCTTTCTCCTGTACTTGGGTACTATTACTATGTGATATTTGCATAACCATTTCGTGTGAGATAAACTGTTATATTGATTTGCCATAAAAATTCTCCTTTCTTCTACAATAGGCTTGAACATCCTTATTGTACCTGTTTGGAGAATTTTTTGGTATAACCCTTGTCTCTCACCCGCATAGCGGGTGGTTATTTGTTTCGCACTTCGTGCTCAACTGCCTAAAGGCACTAAAATGCAAAAGCCCTCCCGAGCGGGAGGGCTGATTTGATTTTACGACTCTTTTTCTTCCTTTTGTCTCTTGATGACTTTCAGGCGCGAGAAATCCTCGCGCTCTTTTTCTTCAAGAGCTTCGGTGATATATTTTATCGTCGCGGTGAACTGCGGGATCATGATATTGTCGAGCGCGTTTGCTCGCTTCTGCGTTTTCTTTATCGCATCGGCGAGGCGGTATACGCTGTTCTCTATCTCCGCGAGCTCTGCGGTCATGCGCTTGACCTGCACGAAGCTCAGATAAGCTTCGTCGAGCTGTGAATTCGTCGAGTTGAGTCCGTAATACATATCGAGTTTCTCATCGCCGAGAGTCACAACCGGCAGCTCAACGCCCATGACGCTGCGAAGATCTATATCGAGCGACTCATCAACCGGTATCGCCTGCGCGAACTCGGCGCACATGCCGAGCGTGACATTCGCGCGCTGGAGCGCAAGATAAGCCTTTGAATAAGTCTCGTCTATCTCCTGCTGTATCTTCGACGCCTTGTCTATGAGCTGCATCATCTCATGCACGAGTATATTTCTTTTGCGGTCGAGCAGATCATAGCCGAGCTTGGCGAGATCCAGCGACTTCTTCGTGCTCATCAGATTGCTTTTTGTCGGGAATACCTGTGCCATGACGCTCTCCCCCTTTCTTTACTGCTGTGCGGGCTTGTAATGCTCCTTGAGGACATCCTCATCAACAC
>CALDMI010000250.1 GCA_937914815.1 uncultured Clostridia bacterium | reverse complement strand
CTCGCGGCTATGAACTCCTCGAACATCTACCCGCAGATGCTGACCATCGAGGCGGCGCGCACGGGCAAAAAGGAACTCATATACCAGGCGGCGATGATGGAGCCGCACACCGGCGCCGAGCTCTCGACCGACGAGATAGTCTCGCTCTGCGACGAGCTCTACGAGGCGCACACGAACGCGGGCTATCCGATACTCGGATAAACCAAAAGGCATACGGAAAAACGGAGAGTAACCAATGACAAAGGACCTTGAGAAGTACAGAGAGCTTGTTATGTACTATGTTGAGGGCGGGTACCGCAAGTGCCTGCGCGAGCCGCACGGAAGGTTCGCCTACCCCTGCATTGTTCCGGGGGCGTATTATTCCGAGGAGCTCTGGGACTGGGACAGCTGGCTCACCGACATTGCGCTCGCGGATATTCCCGGCGCGGACATTCTTCCATATGAGCAGGGATGTATTCTGAATTTCCTCTCGTCGGCTGACGACGAGGGGCGTATTCCGATAAACATTCTCGCACGGGGGGAGAGCATATTTGACTTAAAGCCCGGGACGGATGTGAACATACACAAGCCCTGCCTCGCACAACATGCCCTTTTCGTTATGGGAAGGTGCGGGAATGATACAGGCTGGCTCTCCGGTAAGTTTCCGGTTATTGAGCGGTTTATCGCGTGGTACAAGGAGAACTGCTACCACGAGGAGACCGGGCTCTACTTCTGGATAGACGATTTCGCGATAGGGACGGACAACGACCCCTGTATATTCTACCGTCCCGACCGGAGCACGGCGTCGATTTTCTTAAACTGCCTTATGTACGGCGAGCTGCTCGCCATGTCGAAGCTCTGCGACCTTATGAAGAACGGCAATGGAGATTACTACCGCCGGGAGGCGGAAAATCTTCGCGACGCGATAAGGCGCGAATGTTGGGACGATCGCGACGGGTTCTATTACAGTGCCGACATACTCTTAAAGAAGGTCGACCCGAACGAATGGCTCCACAAGGGCGCCCCGCGCCACTGGCACTCCCTACCCCTGCGGATAGCTATGTGGTCGGGATTCCTGACCATGTACTACGGAATTGCGACCGAGGAGCAGGCGGAGAGAATGGTCGCGGAGCACTACCGCAATGAGCGCGAGTTTTTCGCGCCGTACGGCGTTCGGAGCCTCTCAAAGGCGGAGACACGCATGTATGCGATAAAGAAGAGCGGCAATCCGTCCTGCTGGATAGGTCCCATCTGGGGCAATGCGAATTACTTTGTGCATGAGGGACTTCTCCGCTACGGGTACACGGATGACGCCCGGGACCTCGCGGAAAAGACCGTCGCGCTTTTCGGTCGGGACATCGAGTGCTGCGGAGAGATGCACGAATACTATGACCCGGAGACCGGCGACGGCGTCAACAATCAGGGGTTCCAGAGCTGGAACATGCTCGCGTACGGACTCGCAAAAAATCTGAAGTAAGAAGGCTCTTTATGAAAAGAGGGGTCGCAGTCGGCATGACTGCGGCTCCTCCGTCTTTTTTGTTGTATGTCCTCTTTCAGAATTTCTCGTTATTACAGATAAAATCCACAAGGTTCACATTCCTTATCCCGCTGCGCTGTTGCAGGAGATAATCGGTCGTGATTACATATCTCGGGTAGTTGTCATTTATGGATTCGAGCGGTCGGTATTCGCGGTCCTCCGTTTCCTTGCTCGCCGCGATTGTATACGCCACCTGAATATAGGCATACTGCATATCGGTTCCGCGAACAATAAAGTCACACTCAAACTTGCCGAATCTACCTACACTTACAGAATAATTGAGCGACTTCGCATAAATATAGACGATATTCTCAAGTATCGGTCCGTAATTGATTTTGTTATCCGTATTCTCAGCATAATAAAAACTCAAATC
>CALDMI010000249.1 GCA_937914815.1 uncultured Clostridia bacterium | reverse complement strand
TTTAACAAATTATATGTGCGATTTTCTACATACATTCCTACGCGCCGGAGCAGAGATACGCCGCGAGCGTGAGCCGCGCCGCCCCCGCGCGGCATCCGTCGATGCAGAGCCCGGGGTAGCCGAGGCGTTCTGCCTCCCGCGCCACCCGACAGGTAAATGCAAGGGAGGGGAAGAGCGCGCTCTGCCGCCCGGTCATCACCCGGGAGAGGAGCGTTTCATCGTCGGTCTCCACTCTGCCGCCCCGTCTGTCCGCCTCCCGCACGGTCTCCTCCGCCGTCATGCCACGCCCGCCGGAGAGTGTCAGCGGGGTTATGTCGATAACGGCGGATGAGCTCTCGCCGCGCTCGGCAAAATCCGCGAGGGCACGGCACACCGCCCCGGCGCCCTCCGCCTCATTAGGCGTCAGCACGACTATGTCAGGGACAGAGGAGAGCTCGGTCATCTCCGGCGTCAGCTCCGCCATCATGGCGAGGTCCCGCGCCATACATTCCCGCTTCAGCGTGAGGAGAAATTCTCCCGCCCCCGCATGTGCGGAGATTCCGCTGATTGCCACGCCGCGATCCGCGCGCTCGCGCGCCCCCTCGGTTATCATCCGGGCGAGCTTTTTTGCCGTCTCCCCCTCCGGCAGTTCCCGCAGGAAATAGCGGGAAAAGATGTCCGCCCCGCGTGCCACAGCCTCCCGCCGTGCCGCGCCGCAGCTTCCCGCGCGGCTTATTCCGCCGTGCCGTATGACGTATTCGGAGAGCACCGCGGCGCGCACCCCCGCCGCTCCATCCTCCGGGCGACAGCCGGGGTAGAAGAAGCCGATAAGCAGACCGAGCGCGAGCCCCGCGCCCCGGCTTTCTCCGCCCCTCCTCCGCGGGAGTACCAGGAGCTCGCGCCCCGTGGCGAGCCTCTCGCGCGGAGTTATCCCATTATCGCGGGCGAGCGTCTCTGCCTCCGCTCCGTATTTTTTTGCGACCGAGAGCGCGGTCTCCCCGGGTCTTGTTCTATGTATTATCATGTCTGCCTCCTCGGTAGTTTTTGTATTATGATATGCCGGACTGAATTTTTTCGTGCCCCGCGGTAAATAATTCCGAAAAGAGGGGCGCCCGCCCCGAAAACGATACGGAAAGGAAGAATAAAAAAGCATGTACGAAATAGCATCCGTAACAGCGCGCGAGATTCTTGATTCTCGCGGAAATCCGACAGTGGAGGCGACGGTCACACTCTGCGACGGCACCGCGGCGTCCGCCTCCGTCCCCTCCGGCGCCTCCACCGGGGCGCACGAGGCGGCAGAGCTCCGCGACACCGAAAATGATACACGGTACAGGGGTAAGGGCGTTTTGCGTGCGGTCTCAAACGTCCGTGAGCGCATCGCCCCGGCGATAGTCGGCGTCCCCGCGACAGAGCAGGGACGGGTCGATTCTCTGATGATAGCACTTGACGGGGAGTATAATAAGTCGAATTGCGGAGCAAACGCAATTCTTTCCGTCTCCCTCGCTGCCGCCCGCGCCGCCGCCACCGCGGCGCGCGCCCCGCTGTACCGCTATCTCGGCGGTGCTCTTCGAGAGCGCATGCCGGTTCCCATGATGAATATTCTGAACGGCGGGGCACATACGACAGAGGGCACGGATTTTCAGGAGTTCATGATAATACCGACCGGCGCGGACAGCTTTTCGGACGCCGTCCGCATGGGCGCGGAGGTCTACGCCACCCTGAAGGATAAGCTCCGTGAGCGCGGACTCCCGACCGGGGTCGGCGATGAGGGCGGCTTTGCCCCCGGTCTCTCGGATGAGCGCGCGGCGATAGAGCTGATACTTTCCGCCGTCTCCGCCGCCGGATATTCCGCCGGGCGGGATATAATGCTCGGGCTCGATATGGCGGCGTCGG
>CALDMI010000248.1 GCA_937914815.1 uncultured Clostridia bacterium | reverse complement strand
TGTTGCCCGCGGCTTCGAGGCTGCCGGCTCAAATGCAAACGGCGCGACCGGTGCCTTCGTCGGCATGGGTATGGGCATGGGCGCTACCGGTAACTTCATGGCGTCAGCGTCCGAGACGAACAGAGAACAGATGAAGCGGGATGCCGAGCGGCGCGAGGCTGCCGCCACCTCTGACGGGTGGACCTGTAAGTGCGGCGCGAAGAATACCGGAAAGTTCTGTTCCGAGTGCGGGTCCCCCCGCCCGGAGGCTCCCGCGGCATGGACCTGTAAGTGCGGCGCGAAGAACACCGGGAAGTTCTGCTCCGAGTGCGGCGCACCACGCCCGGCGGGCGAGTGGGTCTGCCCCGGCTGCGGAAAGAAGAATGCCGCAGATGTGAAGTTCTGCCCCGATTGCGGGAAAAAGAGAGACTGATAAACCGTAAAGACGGGCGGGTACCGCCCGGCACCACTCCGGATATCCCGGGGGCGGCGCCGGGGCGCCCGCCCTCTGTAAAATGAAGGACAATATGGAGACAACCGTAACCTATAAATGCCCGAATTGCGACGCCGGACTGGTGTTCGACGCCGCGAAGGGAAAGTTCGTCTGTGAGTTCTGTATGTCGGAGTTCACGGAGGATGAGCTCCGCGCGACAGACTCCGCCGAGAGGGCAGAGCAGACCGCAAAGGCGAATGAGGAGTTCGCCGGAGAGGTAAACGAATACATCTGCCAGAGCTGCGGAGCCGTCATAATGACCGATAAGGCGACCGCCGCGGATTATTGCTACTACTGCCATAATCCCGTCGTCCTTGCCGACCGCGTCACCGGAGCATTCCGCCCGGATAAGATAGTGCCTTTCAAATTCGATAAGACCGCGGCAAAGGAGTCGTTTCTCCGATTTGCGAAGAAGAAACTCTTCGTCCCGCGGGACTATTTCTCTCCGGAACAGGCGGATAAGATAACCGGAGTTTATTATCCGTTCTGGCTGACAGACGCGGATACACATTCGGAGATAGATGCCACCGCCACCCGCGTGCGCGTCTGGCGCACGGGGAACACCGAGTATACCGAGACATCCACATTCCGTATCCACCGCGCCGGAAAGATACATTTCGAGGATATATCCACCTCGGCTATCTCGACGGAGGATAAGGGGATGCTTGAGGGCGTCCTGCCGTACCCGCCGGAGGCACAGACAGACTTCTCGATGCCGTATCTCCTCGGCTATCAGGCGAAGCGGAGAGACATAGACCGCGACGCCCTCGCGGGAGAGGTAAAGAGCCGCATGAATACCTATGCGGAAAAACTCCTGCGCGGCACGATAGGACCCTATGCTACGGTAAGAGTGACGAGAACCGATGTCGGCATAATAAAGAGCCACTGGGATTACAGCCTTATGCCGGTCTGGATTCTTACCTATAACCGTGACGGCAAGGTCTATACATATTCGATGAACGGAAATACCGGAAAGGTGTATGGTGAGCTGCCGATAGCGTGGGGGAGGCTGTTTGCCGTCCTCGGCGGAATCTTCGGCGCGCTTCTCCTCGTCTTCTCGCTGATAGGAGGGTTCCTGTTTTGAAAAAGAAAATTATATCCGCCCTCCTCGCCGCGCTGACCGTCGCGGCGCTCCTCGCGCTCTTCGCCGTCCTCCCGTCGGCATATGATAAGACTTATCCGTCGGATTATGTCGACCCCGACGAGTATATAGTCGATGTCGATAACCAACTGACAGAGAGCGAAAAACAGGAGATAGCAAAAATCTTCCGCGATGCCGTCGCCGCGGCAAACGACGGCTGTAACCTCGTCCTTTATTACTATGATTATATCGGCTATTACCACACGACACAGCAGTTTTATCGCTACGACATAATAGATAAACCGGCAAATGTCATGATGATAGAGATAACGCGCGAGCCGAACGAGTATACATACGAGATACACACCTTCGGCGATACGAGCCGCATAAAGAGCAGCGAGTATAACATCATGAATAATAAGGTGCACGACGCTGTGAAGAACGGCAATATAGTTGAGGCGTGCCGTATCTTCGCCCCGCTTGCAGAGCGTGCATTTACCGGAAAAATTACAAACTGGTTGAAGGTTATACTTATCTCCGCAATAATTGCCCTTGTCATAACCGGCATTGTCGCCGGGGTGATAATCTACGGCTATAAAAAGAAGCTCAAATCTGAAATTTACCCGCTTTCAAAGTATGCGAACCTCGAGTTAACAGGGCAGAGCGACGTTCTGACCGGGACCGTGGTGACAAAGCGGCATATAGAAACCCCGTCGTCCTCCGGCGGAGGTGGAGGCGGAGGCGGCAGGAGCGGCGGTGGAGGTCATTCCTCCGGTGGTCGCCACTGAAAAGCGCGGAATAGTATTGAAAACTCCCCACGAGAACCGAATAAATAGCCCGGCATGAACGGAAACGGACAAAAACACCGTTTTCTTTCCACCGGGCGTTTTTTCGCGTAAATGCGGGAATATACGCGGCAGAAATATTTTTTTGAGGATTTTTTGCGAAAATCTCTTGACAAAGTGCCCGGCGGCGTGTATAATCAGGCTATACGGAACGAATGTTTCGGATAGGAGGACGATATGAGAACCAAGAACGATGAAATAATGGAGAGTATTGTAGCCTTCATTGACGATTGTTATTTTTCGGACGGCACCGTCCCGTCGCAGGAGGCGATAGGAAACGCGGTTTCCCTCGCAAAGGGGCGTGTAAACGCCTATCTATCCGTGATGGCAGAGCGCGGGATGCTCGAATACAATTCGGCGAGCCGTAAGTATATGACCCAGAAAATGATAAAGGCGAATACCGGCGTCCGCCGTATTCCGCTCGTCGGTGAGATTGCCTGCGGTCGCCCGATTCTCGCAGAGGAGAATATAGAGACCTATGTGACCCTGTCCGCCGATGTCCTCGGCAGAGGTGACTATTTCGCCCTGCGCGCAAAGGGAGAATCAATGATAAACGCGGGGATAGAGGACGGCGACTTCGTCATAGTGAGACGGCAGAGCACTGCAGATGAGGGGGATATCGTCGTCGCGCTCATTGAGGATGAGGCGACCTTGAAAAGATATTTCCTTGACCGCGCAAGGCAGAAGATACGCCTCCACCCGGAGAACGACACAATGCGCGATATGTTCTTCGATTATATAAGCATACAGGGCGTCGCCGAGAAGGTCATGAAGATACGGTCCGTGCGCTGAATGTGATTTTTTGCTGTTTTTTCATTAAATGTCCATGAAAAGGTTGCATTGCGGACAAAAATGATATATAATATACGGGCAGTAAAAAATACATATAAAGGAGAACTTTTTTATGAAAACTGCAAGTCAATACCGTGCGCAGGCGCGTGAGGTCCTCGGCGGTAACATCTTCTCAAACAAATGGCTCATGGCTGTGGTTGTCGTACTTGTCTACACTGCCATTCTCGGTGCCGCGTCGTCTATAACGTGGGGTATCGCGACACTTCTTCTCTCCGGTTTCTTACTTTACGGCTTTAACCGGGTGTTCCTCCGCCTTGTCCGCGGGGGTGAAGAGGTAGAGCTTGCCGCCCTCTTCGACGGTAAGGATAACGCCGGGCAGACGATACTTCTCGGGCTCCTCAGCAATATATTCATATTCCTCTGGTCGCTTCTTTTCATAATCCCGGGTATCATCAAGTTCTATTCGTATTCGATGGCGTTCTATATTCTGAACGATAACCCCGAGTACGACTGGAAAAAGTGCCTTGACGAGAGCACCCGCATGATGCGCGGCAATAAGTGGAGACTCTTCTGCCTTCACATCTCTTACATCGGCTGGCTGATAGTCGGCGCTATCTGCTTCGGCGTCGGTACTCTTTGGGTTCAGGCGTATATGCAGGCGGCGACCGCCGCGTTCTACGATGACCTGAAGAACGGCGATATAACCGTAAAGGTCGAAGAGTGAGACAGAACATAAAAAAATAAACAGAGAGCTGTCTCTTTTCATGGGGGCGGCTCTTTGCCTTTAGCCCCGCTTTAGTCCCGCGCGGTATACTTAAGCCGTTAAGAATGAAAAAGGAGAAAAAGATATGAAGCTTCTGATAGCCGAGGACGACCCGCGACTCCTGAAAACTCTTGTCCATATCTTTGAGGGAGAGCGCTATTCGGTTGACGGTGTCGCGGACGGTGAGTCGGCGTATGACTATGCCATGTCGGGTGAATACGACGGCTTTGTGTTCGATATAATGATGCCGGGCAGGGACGGTATATCCCTCCTTCGGGCAATAAGAGAAAAGGGAATAACCGCCCCCGCCCTCTTTCTTACCGCGAGGGCAGAGGTCTCCGACAGAATAGACGGGCTTGACGCCGGGGCAGACGACTATTTGCCAAAGCCGTTTTCGACAGGCGAGCTTCTCGCCCGCGTCCGCGCCATGCTCCGCCGGCGTGACTCATTTTCTCCGGATATAATATCGGCATACGGCATGACCCTGAACCGCGGAACTTATGAGATAGCCTGCGCGGGCAAGAGCCGTAAGCTCTCCGCACGCGAATTTCAGATTGCCGAGATGATGATGGCGAGCCCCGGAGTGATAATTCCGGCAGATAAATTCATAACCCATATATGGGGCTGGGATGCCCCCGTCGATACGAGCGTCATATGGGTCCATATATCGAATTTCAGAAAAAAGACAGAGGAGATAGGCGCCCCGGTGCGCATAAGATTTGTGCGCGGCGTCGGCTATCTTATGGAGGAGGCAAAATGATCTATAAGCTCCGGCGCAGACTGATACTTATCGTTGCCGTCTCGGTTGTCGCCGTGTTTGCGCTTATCTTCGGTATGATATCCGCCTATTCCGTCACCTCCGTAAACCGCACGGTGGACAGGATAAATGACGCGCTCGCCGCCGGGGGAGGAAAATTCCCGGAGGTATCCGAGGGCGAGAACGACGACGAGCGGGAGGATGACCCGCCGGATAAGCCGGACGGAAAGGACCAGGGAGATAACGCCCCGCCAAGACCGGGGAATATGGATATAGGGGGCGAGCTCCGCTTTTCCACGAGATTTTTCACCGTCTATTTTGACGAGGACGGAGAACTCGACGCAACCTATACAGAGCATATAATGATGGTTGACGCCGACACCGCGGCGGAATACGCCGCCCGGGTTGTGAGGTCCGACGGGCGCGGCTGGCTCGGAAATTACAGATATATAGTATATGATTACGATGACGGCACCGCCGTCACATTTGTCGACGCGTCGATGAACCGCTCCCAGTCGAGGAGCCTTCTGTTCGGCGTCCTCGGCGTCCTCTCCGCCTCCGCCGTCCTGATAATTCTTCTGACCGTTCTTCTATCCCGCCGCGCCGTGCGCCCGGTCGCGGAGAGCTACGAAAAGCAGAAGCAGTTTGTCACCGACGCGAGCCATGAGCTGAAAACCCCCCTGACACTCATTCTCGCGAACCTCGATATAGCAGAGTCAGAGCTCGGGCACAGCGAGTGGCTCGACGATATAAGGACAGAGGGCAGACAGATGAGTGCCCTTGTGCAGAGCCTCGTGACCCTCTCCCGCATGGATGAGGACAGGCTCCCGGTCACACTATCGGAGTTCTCGCTGTCGGACGCCGCAGGAGATGTCGCGTCGGAGTTTTCCCCGGCGGCAGAGTCCGCGGGGCTGACCTTCATATCCGATATCCCGGACGGCGTCACCGTCACATCGGATGAGGCGGGGGG
>CALDMI010000247.1 GCA_937914815.1 uncultured Clostridia bacterium | reverse complement strand
CGTGTATGATTTTCCCGACATTTATTGCCGCGCTTTGCCGTTATATACCCGATTTTGCTGTCTTTCATTGACAACAGACGGAAAAAGATATATAATAACATTGTTAAGACTATTAAATAGGCTATTTGAAACCGGGGTGAAAAGAATGAAAATGCTCATAGCTTCCGTCGACGGTGACTGGGTCCTCCGTCACAGGGGAGATCCCGTCCTCCCGATACCGTATATCGAGAACCAGCTGAGGAAAACATACGGAGATAAAATTCTGATACTCGGCACGTCGTTTGTCGACATACGCGTCGCGATAAATGACCCTACTCTGTCATTTGAGGATTTGCAAACCTATATAGAGGACATCTTCACGGACAGATACCTCTTCGACCCGGACGCGGGCGAGATAAAATGCGTGATAGCTGAGGAGAATGTAGACGAGGACGAGGAGATAGAGGGCGTGTACACCGCGCCGGAGAAGCCGGACGACGGATCGCGCGCCGCGCCGAAGTTTGAGGATTTCCCGTACATCAAGCGCTTCCTTGAAGAGAATAAGAAAATGAGCGAGGAGGCCGCGGGAGATGGGCAGAATAAGACGGATGAACCCGCCCCGCCGCCGGAGCCCTCGCCGCTCGAGAAATGCCTCGCAGAGGCAGAGCGGCTTGTAGGAGCCGAGAGCTTCAA
Organism: uncultured Clostridia bacterium; assembly: GCA_937914815.1. GTDB lineage: Bacteria > Bacillota > Clostridia > Oscillospirales > CAG-272 > UBA1740. The sequence goes on along the minus strand of CALDMI010000247.1, from coordinate 5,248 downwards.
GGAGCTCGCGCACGAGATAGCCACCGTCGCCCCGAGAATAAGCGAGAACCGGACATATGACTCATTTACCCACAGGGCATATCTCTTCTCGGTAAACGACGGAAACGGGCTCACAACCTATCTTGAAATAATGGCTCGTCTTATCGACTGCGCCGGAATAAAGAAAATAAACCGCCTCCACCCCGTGATAGAGGAGAAACTGTCGCCAAAGCCGCAGGACCCCGCCGACACCCTCGAGCCCATATCCCGTATCTTCCGCGGAGGGAAGAACGGCTACCTGACCGTCCTCTCGATAGATATAAGCGACTGGATGAACCGCCTGAACGACCGCGCGTTCAGAGAGCTTCTCCGCATGGCGGAGGAGAACATGGATAACTTTATCGTGGTGTTCCGCGTTCCCTATGTCGATAAGGATGTTCTCGAACGGGTCTATTCCGCGATAAGCGATGTGATGTTCCTCCGCACGGTCTCGTTCCCCCCTTTCACAAGCGGAGAAATAAAGGAGTGCGCCCGCCGCCTTATGGCAGAGCACGACTTCCGCATGGCAGACTCCGCATGGGGGATATTCCTTGAGAGAATGACCGATGAGCGTAGCGACGGCAGCTACTACGGCTTGAATACCGTGCAGAAGGTCGTGCGTGAGCTTCTTTATAAAAAGCAGCTCTCCGACGCCCGCCGCGGAAAAAATGATAAACTCATAACAAAAAGAGACGCCATGCAGATAGCGACGGCGCACGACACCGGAGAGGACGGATATTCAATGCTCTCCCGCCTTGTCGCCGCAGAGGGGATAAAGCAGAGAGTGGACGAGATAATCTCACAGATAGAGCTGTCGCGGCGTGACCCGTCGCTCGGCTCCCCGTCCATACATATGCGCTTCGTCGGCAGCCCCGGGACGGGGAAAACCACCGTCGCGAGAATTGTCGGAAAAATACTGAAAGAGCGCGGAGTTCTCCGCGTCGGGAACTTCTATGAGTATTCCGGCAGGGACTTCTGCGGCAGATATATAGGCGAGACCGCGCCGAAAACCGCGAGCATGTGCCGCGACGCATACGGCTCCGTCCTCTTTATAGACGAGGCGTATTCGCTCTACCGCGGCGACGATAACGCCAGAGACTACGGCAGAGAGGCACTCGATACCCTGATAGCCGAGATGGAGAACCACCGCGGCGACATGGTCGTCATAATGTCGGGGTATACCGACGAGATGGAGACACTCATGAGGGGAAACCCCGGTCTTGCCGGGAGAATGCCGTATGTCATAGAGTTCCCGAATTTCACCCGCGAGGAGCTATATAAAATATATGTCTCCATGCTCGGGCGGAAATTCGAGTATTCCGACGATCTTCTCCCCGCCGTCCACGACTATTTTGATAACCTGCCGGACGAGGTCATAGGGGCAAAGGAGTTCAGCAACGCCCGCTTTGTCAGAAACCTCTTTGAGCGCACATGGGCAAAGGCGGCGCTCCGCTGTCAGCTCGAAAAACAGAAGAGGGTAATACTTCTCGGCGACGATTTTGTCCGCGCGACAAAGGACAGCGAGTTTTCGCTCACAGCCCGCAAAAAGCAGAACAGAATAGGCTTTGTCAACTGAGAGGGAGGAAAAAATGGAAAACGAAAGCAATAATGCGAGCCCCGTAACCGAGGAGGAGCGAGCGGCGGCTGTCGCAATGTATACGACGCTCTGCGCCGCCCTCGACGACGACGGCTTGCAGTATATAAAAGACCCGGAGAATTACAGCGTCCGCCTGAAGCTGCAGGGTGAGTGCCTGCCGGTGGGGCTCGCAATAACCGTCGAGCCCGGGCGATATATAGTCAGCTTTATATCCGGGCTCCCGTTCCGCGTCGCCGCGGAGAGACGGCGTGAGGCGGCGGTGGCGGTAAGTATAGTAAATAACCTTCTTACCCTCGGCTCCTTTGATTACGATTTCCGCGACGGCTCGATTATGTTCCGCATGACCTTGAATTACAGCGACAGCCTCATAAGCCGCGACGCGCTGTCATATACGACCTTTCTTACCTGTAAGACGGTCGATATGTTCAACGGGCATCTCATGATGTACACCGGCGGAGCCATGAGTCTTGACGACTTCCGTGCCGCAGCAGAGCGCGCGGTGGGGAAGAGAAAGTGAGAGAAATATGACAGAGGACACGAGTGAAAAGCGGGCACAGGAGGCATATGACGCCCTCCGTGCCTCGCTTGACGAAATGACGATAAAATATCAGGAGAGCGCGGGCGCGCTCTACCGGGTGGAATTTGAGATGATAGGCAAATTCATTCCGATGAAATACAGCATAGTGATAGACCCCGTAAAGCAGGTCATACTCATGTTTGTCTATCTTCCGTTCAAGGTCCCGGAGGACAGGCGGGAGGATGTCGCCGTCGTCACCTCGTTTGCAAACTCCATGCTCGCCGACGGGTCGTTTGACTTTGACGTCGACGACGGGAGCGTATCATACAGAATGGCGTCGAGCTTCAGGGAGAGTCTTGTCGGCAAGGGACTTTTTGACCGGATGCTGACCTGTGCGTTCTGCGTCGTCGACAGGCTGGGCTTCCGCATGTTCGTCGTGAGCCGCGGGATGATGACCCCGGACGAGTTTGCCGAGAAGGATTGACGGACCACCCGAAACAGTAAATGAAAGGCAGGGCTGATTTTTTTCGGCTCCGTGAAATTTGTATGCAGATATATAATATCATCTCCGTTATATGCTTCGCCCTCATGACGGTCTACGCCGTCTATGTTCTCGCGGGCATATTCTTCCGTAACCATGCCGAGAGGGTGACCTTCCTCCGCGGTTTCAAAAAGGGCAAATGCGCGATACTCTACGTCGTCTGTATACCGCTCTACTGCATGGGAAAGCTGTATACCGGCGCGGGATTTATGAAGTCGCTGTTCGTGGCGATAGAAAAGGTCGTCGGCACGGTAGTGCTGAAATACGACATCGGGACGGTCGAGGCTCTGATGACCGATAACGCGATATACCGCGTGACGGTATATTACAGTTTTATTCTCATAGCTCTGAACGCCCTTCTGTTTACCTTCTCCCTGATAAATCAGTACATATGGGGCTTTTTCAAAAAAATAGAGTTTTTCCTCTCCCGCAAGGATAAGCTGATACTGATAGGAAACAACCGCATGAATATCTCGATATACCGCAGCGCCGCGAGGTATTCCGCGATACTCCTTGATAAGATAACCGATAAGGACGGAGAGGAGCTCTATTCAAAGAAGATAAATTACGCCTCCGCCCCGACAACCCGTGATCTTGTCGGTCGTGCCCTCGGGTATATACAGCGCTTCGGGAAAACGAAGCATGTCTTTGTGATAAATACCGGAGACGACACGAAGAACATTGATATACTCAACCGCTTTATCGATTATATCCGTGGCAACGCCGAAAACAGCCGCCTGAACGCCGAGCTCTACGGCAAGATAAAGATATATGTCTACGGAGACCCGCGTTACCTCTCGATATATGAGGACGCGATGGCTGCCGGCAGGGGAATGGTGCAGTATCTGAGCAGACATCAGCAGGTCGCCATGGATTTTGTCTCCCGCTACCCGCTCTCCGCCTTTATGGACAGCAGGCATATAGACTATAAGACCTCGCTTGTGAGAGACGATATTGATATAAACGTAATTCTCATAGGCTTCGGAAAGTGCAATCAGCAGATATTCCTGACCTCCGTCGCGAATAACCAGTTTATAACTGAGGGCGACACAGAGGGGAGCATAAAGCTGAAACCTGTGAAATATCATATATTCGACAAAGCGGACTCGAAGAACAACAAGAACCTGAACCACAGCTATTACAGGCTGAAAAACGAGATAGCCGGGGCAGACAGAGAAAAATATCTCCCGTTCCCTGACTTCCCGGCGGAGGAGGATTATCATAAGCTCGATATAAACTCCCCGGATTTCTATAACGAAATAAAGGAAATTATAACCGAAAAGCGGCGTAGCGTAAACTTCGTTGTAACGGCGTTCGGCACCGACCTTGAGAATATCGACATGGCGAAGAAGCTGTGCGACAAGCGGCGCGAGTGGGGGGTAAAGAACCTCGTTATATTCTCAAAGGTGCGCGACGGGAAGAATGAGCGGAGCATTGAAAAAGAGAAGAACTGCTTCTTCATAGGAAACGAGGAAAAGACCGCCTATAACATAGAAAATATAACCGGAGACAGCACATTCAGAATGTCCATGATGCGCGCCGAGACCTATAATATCGAGTACGGCGTGACTCATGATAACACGGAGGTGACGGAGAAATTCGTCGAGCATTGCCGTCGCGAGGCAATCGATAAGTGGTATCTTATAATGTCGCAGACGGAGAGGGACTCTAACCTCTTCGGGGTCATGAGCCTGCGCTCAAAGCTCCTTATGATGGGCATCGATTATTGCAGAATGGACGACCCGCGCCATGAGCTGACAGAGGCTGAATATCTCTCGATATACGCGGGAGACGACAGACCGGAGTATTACGACGCCACCGTTAACGGAAAGAAGATCTGCCGTTATTCTCTCGACTTCAAAAAGTCGCGCAGAGGAGATATGGCAGAGCTTGAGCACTTCCGCTGGAACTCCTTTATGGTGAGCCGCGGTATAGTCCCCGCGACAATTGAGCAGATACGCGACGAGCAGATGAATATAAAGAAGCTGAAATATGACGAGGAGATCGGATACCCCTGCGTCAGGGAGAAATACGGACATACGAACGGCAAAAATTACAGGCTCCGCCGCCACGGGAACCTGACGACCTTTGCGGGGCTCACAGAGTTCAGGAAAATTATAAGCGGGCGCGACGGGGGAGACGAGATTGAGAGCGATGTAATAAAGTACGATTATCAGATACTTGACGATGCATACTGGCTCCTGACCTCCTCCGGCTATAAAATGGTGAGACGGTGCGTCCGCCATGCGTGCCGGAAGAAGAAAAACGCACATATAGCACTCATTAAAACAGAGGAGCCGACCGCCTGACAGACAGAAGAAAGGCAATTATGTTTGAGATAGTAGGAAAATACAACCGCGCGACGGTCTATGCCACCTCGGTTGACAGCGCGTCATACGCGCAGATACTCCGCATGTGCAATACGGAGAGCCTCCGGGGGAGTAAAATCCGTATGATGCCGGATACCCACGCCTCCTCCGGCTGTACCGTCGGTACATCGCTGACATTTGACGGGCTGCTGAACCCGTCGTTCGTCGGCGACGATATAGGATGCGGCATGCAGGTGTACGCCCTC
>CALDMI010000246.1 GCA_937914815.1 uncultured Clostridia bacterium | reverse complement strand
ACGGCAATATGCCCGCGCTCACCGACGGTATAGGACAGCTCACAGACGGGGCAAAGGGCCTCTCCGAGGGGTTACACACCTTCGACGAGAACGGCGTGCAGAAGATAGTATCGGCTATTAACAACACCCTCCTCGGAAATCTCGGAAAATTCCGTGACGCGGTCTCGGTCTCCCGTGAATACACCTCCTTCTCGGGTATAGCCGACGGGACCGACGGAAGCGTGCGCTTCATCTGCCGCACCGACTCGGTAAAGAAAAAGGAAAACTGACGGTATCCCCCGCGACAGTTACGGAAGCCCCGGCGGCAGAAAATGCCGCCGGGGTGTGTTTTGTATATAAAACAAAATCTCTTACGGAATTTACCGGAGTGTATGATTTTACAAATTATTCTTGCTTTTGCGGGAAAGATATGTTAAAATACTACCTGTACACAGGCGCGCACAGGAGGGAGATATGTACGGAAAATTCGTCGGCTTCGTATACTATACGAACATAGTAATTCAGTCCGTGCTGTCGCTACTCTGCCCTGTTGCGCTGCTCACCGCGCTCGCATGGTATCTTGTCGAAAAGCGGGGGCTCCCGGACTGGGTATATGTCCCGGCTGTGCTCATCGGTACGGCGTCCGGTCTCTTCTCTATGGTCAGGTATGTCATATCGGCGACGAGAGCCGCCGAAGCCCTCGCAAAAGAGAGACAGGCGGCGGAAAAGAAGAAAGCGAACGGCGGCGCGGAAAAATCCTCTCGCGGAAATTCCCCTGACGGAGGCAAAGAATGAAAAGAAACACGGCACTCATGCGGCAATGCCTCTTTATGATACTCGGAGAGCTTGCCGTCTCGGCGATAACCGCCGCGGTATATGCCATAGTCGGCGCGTTCTCCTACAAGGTGATAACCGGCGCGGCGCTCGGTGCGGCGGTGACGATAGCAAACTATCTTATACTCACGCTGTCTGTCGACCGCGCGGTGCGTCAGTTCGAAGAAAAACGCGGAAAAGCGGAAATGACCGACGAGGAGGCACACGCCTTTACGGAAGAGAACAAAAAGGCGGTGCAGCTCCGGATACAGATGTCTTTCATCATCCGGGCGCTCAGTCTCCTCGGCTGTCTTGTGCTCGCTTTTGTTTCCGGGCAGTTTGAGGTCATCGCCACGCTCGTTCCCCTCGTTATGATGCGCCCGATACTCATGGCAGAGGGCTATATCAGAGGGCGGCGCGAGGCAAAAGAAAAAACGGAGGCAAAGGACTAATGGATGTAACTATCAACGGTCCGAAGATTTACTTCACAATCCCGATATTCGGCGGGATAAACATAACGCAGACGACCGTCTCACTCCTCGCGGTCACGATACTTCTTATCGTCACGGCGTACTTTCTGACGAGGCACCTGACAAAGCGACCGGGGCGGATGCAGGTCATAACCGAAAAGGGTGTGTCCATGATATACGACCTCGTCGACAGCACGATGGGGACGCACAACCGAAAGTTCGCGCCCTATATCGGGACGCTCTTTCTCTCCTCTGTCTGCGGCTCTCTTATCGGAATGACGCAGATATTCCGCTCCACAACTGCGGACCTCTCGGTCACGGCGGCGTGGGCACTCGTCACAACCGGGATTGTCTGGTATGAGAAGATAAAGAACAACGGCTTTTTAGGTTTCCTTAAAGGATTTACGGAGCCTATCGTGGTAATGACCCCGATGAACATAGTCTCGGAGATAGCGAGCCCCATATCGCTCGCGTTCCGTCACTTCGGAAACGTGGCGGGCGGGTCGGTCATCACGGCGCTGGTTTACAGCGCGCTAGCGGCTCTGTCGTCTTTCGTATTCTCGTGGCTCCCCGCGGCGGTGTCCGCGGCGCTCCCGCCCGTGTTCCAGGTCGGTGTTCCGGCGTTTCTCTCGATATACTTTGACCTCTTCTCGGGATTTGTACAGGCTCTCGTCTTCTCGCTCCTGACTATGGTCTATATAGGCGAGGCGAACCCGCCGAAGGCAGAGGTCCCCGCGACCGAGGGCGAAAAGGCAGACAAATAATCGAGGGAAAGACGCGGGAAATAAAAATGCATGGGCGAAATGCACCCTGCCCCGCCGGAAAATAAAACAGGTTTTTCAAAAAACAAATATAAAAAAACACTTTTTCTGACTCAAGGAGGAAAAACAAAATGGAAATGGCACAGGCAATCGTAGCCGCGGCAAGAGCAATCGGCGCGGCGCTCTGTATGGGACTCGGAGCTATCGGACCCGCACTCGGAGAAGGTAACGCCGTCGGAAAAGCGCTCGAGGGTATGGCGCGCCAGCCGGAGGCGGCGGGCGATCTCCGTACTAACATGATACTCGGATGCGCTATCACCGAGACGACGGGTATATACTCCCTCGTTATCTCCCTGCTTCTTCTGTTCGTATTCAAGGGCTGAGAGCAAAGTCTATACTACTAAAAGGAGAAAAGAATGGAAGGCTTTGAATCATTTGTCGGCGTGAATTTCTGGACGATGATATTCGCGTGGATAAACCTTCTCATACTCTTTCTTTTCCTGCGCAAGCTGCTCTTCAATCCGGTTAAGAACATGATAGATTCAAGGCAAAAGGAAATCGACGACATGTACTCCGACGCGGAGAAAAACAAACGCGACGCGGAGGAAATGAAGAGCGAGTATGAAAAGAAGATAGGCGACGCGGACGCGGAGTGCGAAAAAATGCTCCGCGGGGCGGTCAGGAAAGCGCAGCTCCGCGAGGAGGAAATCCTGCGCGAAGCTGACAGCAAGGCACAGCGTACCCTTGAGCGCGCGGAAGAACAGATAGAGCTCGAGCGGGTGCGCGCCATGAACGACGTAAAGGACGAGGTCTCGACGCTCGCCGTCGAGATAGCCTCCGCCGTTATAGGCAGAGATATAAAGCCGGACGAGCACGCGGAAATGATCGACGAGTTCATAAACAGCGTCGGCAAGGACGGTTGATATGAGAGGCGCGGAAAATTACGGGCGCGCAATGTTCCTGCTCGCCGAGGAGATCGGGAAGACCGAGGAGGTGTTCTCCGACCTTTCGTCGGTATGCACGGCGCTTGAGCGCGAGCCGGAGTATGCCCGGCTGCTCGACAATCCGGCGCTCGCGCGCGAGGAACGGCTGTCGCTTATCGACAGGACGCTGTCCCCGGTGCTGGCGGAGGTGCGCGATTTCATAAAATATCTTTCGGAGCGGCGCGCCGTCTCCACCCTGCCCTCCGCTGTGGCGGAGTTCTCTGCCCTGCGCGACGAGCGGCTCGGCATAGAGAGGGTCGAGGCGGTAACGGCTGTACCGATGAGCGAGGGACAGATCGGGACGCTTAAAGCCCGGCTCGCAGCCCTCACCGGAAAGACAGTTATCATAAAGAACACCGTTGACCCCGGGATACTCGGCGGAATGAAGCTCCGGTACTCCGGCGTCCAGCTTGACGGGTCAGTAAAGACGCGGCTTGATAAGCTTGAAAAACAGCTCTCCCAAATCATCGTGTGACCCGATAACAAACAGAAGTTGGTGATAAAATGCAGTCAAAAACAGACGAGATAACCAAATTAATAAAAGAGCAGATAAAGAACTACTCAGCAAAGACCGAGCAGGACGAGGTCGGATACGTAATCTCGGTCGGCGACGGTATTTCCCGCGTTTACGGGCTTGACAAATGCAAGTCAAACGAGCTGCTCGAATTTTCCAACGGGACCTACGGCATGGCGCTGAACCTCGAGGAGGACTCTGTCAACGCGGTTCTTCTCGGAACCGATGTCGGAATATCCGAGGGGAGCCTCGTTAAGCGGACCGGCAACGTCGTCTCCGTCCCGGTCGGCGAGGAGCTCGTCGGCAGGGTTGTCAACGCGCTCGGTCAGCCGATAGACTCCAAAGGACCGATAGCGGCGACGGAGACCCGCCCGATAGAGCGGCGCGCCTATGGTATCATTGAGAGAAAGTCTGTCTCCGTTCCCCTGCAGACGGGAATAAAGGCGATAGACTCTATGATCCCTATCGGAAGAGGACAGCGCGAGTTGATTATAGGCGACCGCCAGACCGGTAAGACCGTCATTGCGACGGACACCATAATAAACCAGCGCGGAAAAGGCATCATATGCATATATGTCGCGATAGGACAGAAGCAGTCCACCGTCGCGAATGTCGTCGACACGCTCTACAAAAACGGCGCGATGGACTATACAATTGTCGTCGCGGCGACGGCGTCCGACTCCGCACCGCTCCAGTATATAGCGCCGTACGCCGGCTGTGCCATGGGTGAATACTTCATGGACAAGGGGCGCGACGCGCTGATAATCTACGACGACCTATCAAAGCACGCGGTGGCGTACCGTGCCCTGTCCCTCCTTATTCGGAGACCGCCGGGCAGAGAGGCGTACCCCGGTGATGTCTTCTACCTGCACTCAAGGCTTCTTGAGCGCGCGGCGCGGCTGTCCGACGAATGTGGCGGCGGCTCACTCACCGCGCTCCCGATAATAGAGACGCAGGCGGGCGATGTCTCGGCGTACATTCCCACCAATGTAATATCGATAACCGACGGACAGATATTCCTTGAGACCGAGCTCTTCCACTCCGGAGTGCGCCCGGCTGTAAACCCGGGTATCTCGGTCTCCCGTGTCGGCGGAAACGCGCAGATAAAGGCGATGAAGAAGGTCGCGGGACAGCTGAAGCTCCTCTATTCGCAGTATATAGAGCTACAGGGCTTCGCGCAGTTCGGCTCCGACCTCGACGCGGACACGAAGGCGCGGCTCGAACAGGGAAAGCGCATAGTTGAAGTACTGAAGCAGGGGCGCAACTCTCCGGTTGCGGTCGAGCTCCAGGTAGCTATAATCTACGCCGTCGTAAACAATCTTCTCTCGGATATTTCTGTCGAGGACATTCATGAGTTTGAAACCGGGCTCTATGAGTATCTCACGGCGTCCTGCGACGCGCTTCTTCGCACCATACGCGAGACCGGAAAGCTCGAGGGCGAGACCGAGGCGGCGCTGCGCGACGCGATAATGCACGAAAAGGAAAAATTCACCGAAAAGAAGGAGGCGTAATCCGTGGCAGGTACATCTATGAACGGGATAAAATCCCGTATCAGAAGCGTCAGCGGTACCATGCAGATAACCAAAGCCATGGAGCTCGTCGCCACGTCAAAGCTGAAGGAGCGGGCGCAGACCTCCCGCCCCTATCGCGAGTTGCTCGCCGGGGCGATACGCGACACCGCGCGGCTCGGCACAGGTGAACCGTCGCCGTACTTCTCGGAACACGAGGGAAAGACGCTCTGGATAGTCATAGCGGGCGACCGCGGGCTCGCCGGCGGGTACAACTCCAATATTTTCAGAGCGGTGCGCGAAAAGGCTGAGGACGGCGATATAATTCTCCCGATAGGCAAAAAGACGCTCGAGCACTATATGCACATCGGCGCGGATATAATGACGGGCGACTATGCCGCGGCGGCGGAGATTTCCTTCGGCGACTGCGTAAAGCTCGCGAATACGGTATGCGGGAGATATCTCTCCGGCGGGATACGCCGGGTGGCTCTCGTCTACACGCGCTTCGTCTCCATGCTCACGCAGATACCGACGGTCGAGACGCTCCTCCCGCTAACGCGTAGCGATGAGGCGGACGGCGCGGATAATCTTCGCGAACCCGTGACCGACGACGACCCGGCGGCAATCCTCGACGCGATAATCCCCGGGTATATTGCCGGATATGTCCATGCGGGACTCTGCGAGGCGCTCGCCTCCGAGTCCGGCGCGAGGCGCACGGCGATGAACTCGGCAAACAAGAACGCACAGGAAATGATAGACGACCTGACGCTCCGCTACAACCGCGCGCGCCAGAGCGTCATAACACAGGAAATAACCGAGATAGTCTCCGGTGCGGAGGCGCTCTGACCCCCGCGAGGGGAAGAAAAAATTCATGGGAAAACGGTACACGCCCCCATGTATGAA
>CALDMI010000245.1 GCA_937914815.1 uncultured Clostridia bacterium | reverse complement strand
GGACGACCATGTAATCCTCGGTCTCTCCGGGGGAGTTGACTCCTCGGTCTGCGCCGCCCTCCTCTCAAAGGCTATCCCGGGACAGCTCCATTGTATCTTCGTTGACCACGGACTTATGAGAAAGAACGAGGGCGACGAGGTAGAGGCGGCGTTTTCCGGCATGGACCTTGACTTTATCCGCGTGAATGCAAAGGACAGATTTCTGGCGGCGCTTCGCGGAGTCACCGACCCGGAGCAGAAGAGAAAGATAATAGGCGCCGAGTTCGTCAATGTGTTCCAGGACGAGGCAAAGAAAATCCAGAATGCAAAATATCTTGCGCAGGGAACAATATATCCCGATGTCATAGAGTCGGGAGGCAGTAAAGCAGCAACGATAAAGAGCCACCATAATGTCGGCGGACTTCCGAAGAATATGAACTTCGTCGGCGTCGTCGAGCCTCTCCGCTCGCTTTTCAAAGATGAGGTGCGCGCCCTCGGGCGTCAGCTCGGGCTCCCGAAGAGCTTTGTCGAGCGTCAGCCCTTCCCGGGACCCGGTCTCGGCGTCCGCGTGATAGGCGAGCTGACGGAGGAGAAACTTGATATCCTCCGCGAGGCAGATGCAATATTCCGCGAGGAGATAAACCGTGCGCATATAAAGGCTGACCAGTACTTCGCCGTCCTGACCGATACGAGGTCAGTAGGCGTCGTCGGCGACTTCCGCACATATTGCTATACCGTCGCGCTCCGCGCCGTAAAAACCTCCGACTTCATGACCTGTGAGTACCTGCCCATATCGCATAAAACCCTCGGTAAGGTCTCCTCCCGCATAGTCAACGAGGTCCGCGGCGTCGGCAGAGTCGTCTACGATATAACCGGCAAACCCCCCGCAACCATCGAGTGGGAATAATCCCGAAAAAACAAAATCCCCCGGCACCCGTGTATCAATTTACGGGTGTCGGGGGATTGCCATATTCGTTTTTTACCTTGTGTATATACATTTTCGACAGCGCTAATTGTCTGCGGCGCCGTTGCTTTTTATTCCCGCCTCGCTTGCTTTGTTCTCATGGACTGCCGGGAACTTCGCAAGCCAATTATGCCACAGCACGGCGAGAACATAAGAGAGCGCAGAGCAGAGAATAATTATCACATAGCACGCCGCGATGTAGATGACCTCCGATACGGTATAGTTCGCAAAATACTGTGAAAAGAAGGTTATCGTATCGACGAGCTCCGAGACAAATTGGAGCGCGAAAAATATAAGAACCGTAACGCCGATGAACGCCCCGGTAACCGAGCCAAAGTCGGTGAGCGATATCCGCTCCGTGCATGCCGCACAGTAATCCTCGGTGCTCTCATACCGCGGGAGCCTTATGCGCTTTGTCAGAATGTATACCGTCCCGACAAGAACAAATTCCACCGCGGCAAACGCCAGATATTCGAGCAGGGAAATTATTATCGCCTCGGCGGACGGGTATCTGTCGTATACGAAAACTATATATTCTCTCGGTATGCGGTAGAACGCGGAGGAGAGAAGTACCGGGAGCGCGCGAAAGAGCGGACGGAGTGTCCTGCCGCTGTCCTCCGTAGCGGAGAGTCCCGCCATGGCGAGCGCCGGAATTACGGTGACAATCAGTGTGTCGGTGAATTTGATAGTATATTCAATGTAACCGAAATCCGCATCGAGCGAGCCTGCACCCGCACGGAATACGGCATACCACAGGAAAAATACCGCCAGATTAATGACGGAGAGCGCCGCCGCGAGCAGCAGCGTCCGCCTGAAGGTTCTTTTCATTTCATAATGGTCCCCCTCGGTGATGTACTCATATTCTATCACACAGAATCCACGATTTCAATAGAGAATAGCAGATTTGTTTTGCTCTGTATGACATTATAAATGTGAACTTTCTGTAAACTTTATATTTCTCTCTTGCGCCACGCGCGTGAATATGCTATTATATTAGTCGCTGTGCGCCGCACAGACAAAAACACACACGCGAAAGCGGCGTCGCCGGTGCTTGCCGTCGGCAAGTCGCGCGCCATGATCCGCGTGGAGGAAAAAACCGAAGGAGGAACATTAAAAATGTTCGAAATCACAATCAAGCAGCTGCTTGAGGCAGGCGTCCATTTCGGTCACCCGACCAAGAAGTGGAACCCGAAGATGGCTGAGTACATCTTCACCCAGAGAAACGGTATTCATATCGTTGACCTTCAGAAGACCGTAAAGAAGTTTGAGGAGGCTTACAACTTCATATCCGAGATGGCGCAGGAGGGCGGAACGCTCCTCTTCGTCGGAACGAAGAAGCAGGCTGCCGAGACCGTTAAGGAAGAGGCTACCCGTTGCGGACAGTACTATGTCAATGTCCGTTGGCCGGGCGGAATGCTCACAAACTTCAACACTATCCGTAAGTCGATAAAGCGTCTCAAGGACCTTGAGAAGAT
>CALDMI010000244.1 GCA_937914815.1 uncultured Clostridia bacterium | reverse complement strand
GACGGCAGGGTAGTGAAAACAACTGTTACCGCGATAGGGGAAAAGGGCGCGAGAATAGAGGCAGAGCTTGACCTTGCCGACTTTGCGAAGACCCTCTCGTTCAGCTACACCGACGAGAACGGAGCAGCGCAGAGCGGGGAGTATAACCTCGCCGCCTACCTCGCATCGACCCCCGCCGGGGCAGACCCCGCGCTGTACACTCTCGCCCTCGTCGCGGGAAAGTACGCGAAAGACAATTGACAATCAGCAATTATTAATTAAAACCCGATAGGAAAAATAACCAAAATTCGCACCGTGATTTCTACATCGCGATGCGAATTTTGTTATAATTTTCGATTGCCCCTTATAGCAAACTGAAAAAGCGTGTAGTATCATAAAATCAACAAGAAGAACTTGTCTTGAATTTTTCATAAAGCCGAAAGGATGGGTCAGATGAAAAAACAAAAGAAATTTCTGCGTGTCGTGTCGGGTATACTTTCCGCGGCGCTCATGCTGTGTGCGCTCCCGCTCGGGCTGGTCATAACCGGGCATGCCGCGACGCCGGACGCGCCGGAGGAGCTCGCGGAGCTTTCGGATTACCTCCACGCGAGCGTCACCACGACGGACAATAATGCCGGTCTCACGGCGAATGTCCATACATATTACGATAGCAGCAAGACCTACACGGTCTCGGATTTCGGCAAGCCCGGAACACCGACTATCCTGTATGTAATGAATACGAATACCGAGCGGCTCGGAAAGAAGACCGACGCGGAGATAGTAAAATCTCTCCTTGAGCGCGACTTCTTCGTCATAGTCGTCGACTATATGAATAACCCCGAGGCGGTGAGCCCCGCCCTTGACTGGAGCCTTCAGGACCTGCGCGCGCAGGTTATCGGCGGCTCCTCCTACAGCGGAAAGGGGTATACCTCCGGCGCGTTCACGGACGGTAAGCTCACCGGTGCGAATATCACCACTGCGATAAGCTATATTCTTCCCTCTGGCTACGACATCTCCTATGAGGTGCCGTATTTCTCGTACGATCAGTACGGCTCCGCCGGAATACTTGAGCGTATAGTTGAGATATGGAACAACGACTTCAAGTCGGTGCACAGAAGAAAAATAGTGAAGTGGGTTGACGGTGACGGACTCCCGCGCCTTGACCGCACAGAGGCGATTACGATAAAGTCTCCGAGCGACAGGGTAGATACCGACTATGCCACATGGTTCAAGAACGCGGACGGCACCGGCGCAATCTCGCAGACCGAGCTTGAAAAGCTCTCCGCCGATAAGCAGAAGGAGTACCCCTACACCTATATCGGAAACACGAAGGTTCAGGATATAACCGACTGTAAGAAGCCGGACGGCTCCTTTATCGACCTCAACCTTTACATGGACTTCATTTACCCGACGGACGACACGGTTTCCGTCCCGGTAATGATCTGCGCTTCCTCGTCCTATACCCGCGCCGGTGGCTGGACCTCCGCGACCCGCCCGTTCCTTACGGGCTTCCTCTTCTCGGGCTACGCCGGCGTGGTGTCGGACTTCGCCCTCGTCCCCATGTGCCGCGACGACCATTACGGCTACTTCTGCGGAAACAGCCAGGTAAATTCGGTCTCCGGCGATAACTACACCTATTCGCTCTTCATGCACTGCGGCGTCGAATCCGATACCGCAATGGTGCGCACAATCCGTAAGGTCGGCACCGACGGACTGAACGGTCTGAAATTAAACCTCGATATAAATAAAATCGGCGCATACGGAAACTCAAAGGCAGGTATGATAACCCGCCTCGGTATGCAGCACCCGGAGCTTGACTCTAACCTCTCGCTCCTCGAGGGGCACGCAGGAGAGACGAGATTTGAGGCTCTGAATGACCCGACCTACGGCTACACAGACCCCTATGTGACATCCGACGGAAAAACAACTACCTCTCTTATCCGCCTCCCGGAGGAACAGCCCTGTCTGACCTACGATAACGGCGATATAATCCCCTCAAATATAAATCTTGTTTACGCCAACTGCGGCGCGCTCGCAAATACGATTGTCGAGGGTGGCGCCCCGATGTTCGGCGCAGGAACCCAGAAGGTGAGCGCGGCGTATGACGACTGCTCCTATTGGGCGTTCTACCGTGACATCTTCTCTTATGCAAAGAGCGCGGATATCCCGTTCTTCGGCGTCGTCGCCCCCTCCGCGGGACACGACTTTGCCCACGGTATGGATAAGGACTACGGCATAGATACCTACTGGGCGTTCCACCGCTACGCCGACTATTGGCTCGGCTCGGGTAACGCCGAGTGCGTTATAATAGACGTCGATACCACCTCCTATATAGGTATCGCCTCCGATGTTCCGATTGATAACATCTATGAAATCAACGAAAACTCTTCAATAAAACTCCAGTTTACGGGACCCGTGAGCCGCGACGAAATACAGC
>CALDMI010000243.1 GCA_937914815.1 uncultured Clostridia bacterium | reverse complement strand
CCGCACGCGGCGGACGCCCTGCGCGCGGCGGGATACCGCGAGATACTCGACCTCTCGCGCGACGGCGCCTTTGCCGACGGGAACACCGCCCTTACAACCCTCGCGGCGCTCGGTCATATTCTGTCCGCAGGTGCGGGGCTCTCCGGCGGGCGGGCACTCCCCGACATGACGGTCGGCATATGCGGGTACGGCAGGCTCGGAAAATCGCTCTGCCGCGCGCTCCTCTTCCTCGGCGCCCGCGTTGTCGTCTGGACCTCGAACGCCGGTGTGCGCCGCTCGCTCGGCGCATGCGGAATAGATACAAGATACCGCGAACACGGCAGACCCGTGTATGATTTATCCGGGGTAGATGTATTCATAAATACCGCCCCGTGTCCCTGCCTACCGGACGGGGCGGACACGCGCGGGATAACCGTCATAGAGCTCGCCTCCGGGGATAATTTCCCCGGGCGGGAGGATATTATCCGCCTGCCCTCCCTGCCCGCGCGGGAGTATCCGGAGAGCGCGGCGCGCCTCTGCCTCTCCGCCCTGCGCCGCTATGCCGATGGGGAGAGATACGGCGGAGAGAATACGGAGGGCGGGACATGAAAGTAGGATATGCCCTCTGCGGCTCTCACTGCACGCTCGCCCGCTCGCTCGACGCGATGCGCGTCCTCTCCGCGCTCGGCATGGATCTCGTCCCGATAGTGAGCGACAATGTAAGGGACACCGACACCCGCTTCGGAAAAGCGGCGGAGAGACTCGAGGAAATAAGGAAGATATGCGGGCGGGATATTATCGATACGGTAAGAGAGGCGGAGCCCCTCGGACCTAAAAACCCGCTCGACGCGCTGATAATCGCCCCCTGCACCGGCAACACCCTCGCAAAGCTCGCCTCCGGGATAACCGACACCGCCGTCACAATGGCGGCAAAGGCGCACCTGCGCACCGACCGGCCGCTGCTGATCGCGCTCGCGACAAATGACGCGATGTCGCAGAACCTGCAAAACCTCGGAAAGCTCCTGACAAGAAAGTCGGTCTTTTTCGTCCCGATGTGTCAGGACGACCCGGTCGGGAAGCCGTATTCACTCGTCGCGGACTTTCCGCTTATCCCGGACGCCCTCACCGAGGCAATGCACGGCATGCAACTCCGCCCGCTGTTCAGGTAAAGCGGTATACAATGCCCTGCTCTGTCATGGCAAAAACCGTACACGCCCCCGGCGTTCTCCTTTGATTTCACTATAAAAGCCGCAAGAAAACGGGCAGCTCTCTCTTTCGGGAGAACTGCCCTCTGTTATTTTATTTTTTTCACAAATCCATTTCCAAAAAGTTTCTTTGGTTACTTTCTTTGGCTACTTTCTTTGGTTTCACTCTTTTCAAAGAAGGCAATACGCGCTGTGTCGGTTAATTTTCATAACCCCATCTACAAAGTTTCTTTGGCTACTTTCTTTTCAAAGAAAGTAGCTGGTTACTTTCTTTCCAAAGAAAGCAACTCACCCCTTTGCGTACTTTCCAACGGCAATTGCAAGATTGTAGAGATTTGCGTCTGCCGCCGCGGCATCTGACGCAAGATAAGATGTGAGATTGTACTCCCCACTCTGCTCTGTGCCGTCGGCATCCGTGTAGGTAAACGAAACCGTCTTTGCAAGGTCGGTGAGCGACAGCTCTGCCTCTATCCTCGCGCCGCCGTCTCCTATCGCCGCGCGACTCACCTTTACTTCACTGCCACCTGCCATAACGCGGAAGCTCTCCGCGACAGCGGCGTTATCCGAGGAAATGTAGAACACAAGGGTCGGCGTGCCTACTACGTTAAGCGTCACCCCGGTCACAGCCCCTCCGCTGTCGCGCTTTGACGCCGCGGGGAGCCCTACGGACTCCGGCGTCAGGTCTTTTCCGTAATCCTCGCCTATTATGTCATTTATCGTCTTTGCACTATCCTCTGTCGCCGTGCCGAAGAAGTCCATCGCGGCTCTTACATAGAGGAGCGTGTCTTTCATGTGCGCGACCTCCGCGGCGCTCACCGCCTGAAGAGTCAGAACACTTTCATAGTCTCCGGTAAGAGAGAATTTTATCTCGCGGGAATGCTCCGTTTCCCCACTCACGAGCCGGAGGGTAACGCACCGCTCACCGAGCGCCGAGGAGGGGAGAACCTCCGATACGACGGCGTAATACGTGACGCCGCCCTCCGTCACCGTCGGGAGGTCGGACAGCGAAAGCCCGCGCCCGTCAAGGCTTATCCCGCTGACCCTCCCGTCAACCGGGACAAGCACCGTGTGGCGAAGGAGATTGTCGGCGGACACTCTGTCAAGCGTCACTATGTCGGCAAACGGGTCATACTCACCCACATATCTGTAATGGCAGTCGCGGCAGATGTACTCGTTGTTCCCCGCGTCGCTGCCCGAGGGGGCGGTTATGTTAACTCTGTAATCGTGGCTGCAGTCCGCGCCGCGGCTCTCGTAATGATAGTTATTCATTATACCGTCGGCTACCGCATGGGAGAGGAACTCCTGCCCCGCGGTCGTCGGATGTATGCCGTCGGCTATCAGCTCTGTTACATTGTTGTCCTCCGGCGAGTTGTAATAGAACCCGCTGTAAAGGTTGAGGTCTATCACCGGGACGCCCGCCGCCGCGCACTCCTCGATAAGA
>CALDMI010000242.1 GCA_937914815.1 uncultured Clostridia bacterium | reverse complement strand
CTTCCATATCGAGAGTCTCTCGCATGCACAGCATAACGCCATTCCGGTCGGAAAGCTCGTGACAAGAGTAACCAATGATACCGGCGCAATCTCGCAGATGTTCACGAACATAATAGTAAACCTTGTGAAGAATGTGTTCGTCGTCCTCGGCGTCCTTATCGCCATGCTGTGTCTGAATTATACTCTGACTCTCATGGTGCTTGCGTTCGTCCCGTTTATCGTGGTGTTCACCGTGATATTCCGTAAGTTTTCCCGCCGCGCCTACCGCCGCGTGAAGGACGGTACAACCGATATAAATACCTTCCTCTCCGAGAACCTCTCAGGCATGAAGATAACGCAGATATTCGGCAAGGAAAACGAAAAGACGGCACAGTTCCGGGAGAAGAACAACGCCCTCGGAAAGGCAAAGGAGCGCGAGATACTTGTTTTCGGCGTCTTCCGCCCCGTCGTCTATATGCTCTATGTCGCCTCCGTCATGTGCCTGTTTTACATCGCGGGTCGCGGGTATATAGACAATGTCGCCTTCCTCGGGCAGACGGTGTCCGCCGCCACGGTCGTGAGCTTCTACATGTACATCAATAAATTCTATAACCCCATTCAGTCGCTTGCCGACCAGTTCAACTGGCTCCAGTCCGCGTTCGCCTCGGCAGAGAAGATATTCACAATCTTCGATATGAAGCCGGAGATAACCGACGCGCCCGACGCCATAGAACTTGAAAACATAAAGGGCGAGGTAGAGTTTTCACATGTGTGGTTTGCGTATGAGGGCGAGGATTATGTCCTCCGCGATGTCTCTTTCCATGTCCCCGCGGGGCAGACGCTCGCGCTCGTCGGCGCGACCGGCTCGGGGAAGAGTACTATTCTTTCGCTCCTCTGCCGAAACTACGATGTCATGCGCGGGTGCATAAAGCTTGACGGCGTCGATATAAGAAAGATAAAGCTCTCCTGCCTCCGCTCCGCCCTCGGTCAGATGCTGCAGGATGTATTCCTCTTCTCGGGCACCGTCCGCTCGAATATCGTCCTCCGGGACGAGAGTATAACCGACGAGGAGGTAATGCGCGCCTGCCGGTATGTGAACGCGGATAAATTCATCGATAAGCTCCCGGGCGGACTTGACGAGCCCGTGCGCGAGAGGGGTAATAACTTCTCGCAGGGGCAGAGACAGCTTCTCTCATTCGCCAGAACGATAGTTCATAAGCCCTCCGTCATGATACTTGACGAGGCGACGGCGAATATAGATACCGAGACGGAGGTTCTGATACAGGACTCTCTTGAGCGCATGATGAATATCGGCACCATGATAATGGTGGCGCACCGTCTCTCAACAATACGGAGCGCGGATAAAATACTTGTCCTCTCCGCCGGAGAAATAATAGAAGAGGGCACCCACCGCGAGCTGATAGACCTCCGCGGCAAGTACTACGGCATGTATATGCTCCAGTACCACCGCGAGGCAATAGAGGCTACGACGGAAAAATAAATAATGATAAGGACTGTCACGGAAAGGAAACGGAGCTCATCGGGCTCCGCACCGGAATGTGGCGGTCCTCTTCTTATTTTCTTTACATATTTACTATTTACAAACAGAAGAAAAAGTGATATACTTTATCGTAGCGAAATAGTTGTAATTACCGCACGGCGGCGCGCGTCTCTTTACCGCCCGCCCGCGGAGATACGGAGGTCCCGTTTGAGAATAGATAAGCTGCTCTCCGAGTGCGCGGTTGCCGCGCGGCGTGAGGCGGCGGGGGTTGCCCGCCGCGGCGGTGTCCTCTGTAACGGAGAGCCGGTGCGCGACCTCTCGCGGCATATTGACCCCGAGAGAGATAAAATAACCTACCTCGGGCGCGAGGTTGTATATCGCCCGTTTACGTTCGTCATGCTGAATAAGCCGACAGGGTATGTCAGCGCGACGGACGACCCGGGGCTTCCGACGGTTATGGAGCTCCTGCCGCCGGAACATAAGAAAATGGGGCTCTTCCCGGTCGGGCGGCTTGACCGCGATACCACAGGGCTGATGATTCTGACAAACGACGGTGCATTGGCACATTCGCTCCTCTCGCCGAAAAAGCATGTCGAAAAGGTCTACTTCTTCACGTGTGCAGAGCCGCTGCGCGATGGGGCAGAGGACATGTTCCGCGAGGGTGTCACCCTCGGCGATGGGTACGAGTGCAAGAGTGCCGTGCTCGCTCTCGCAGATGACCGCACATCCGGCACCGTGACGCTCACGGAGGGGAAGTACCATCAGATAAAGCGCATGATGGGCGCTATGGGCAACCGTATAACCTCCCTCTGCCGTGTCTCGTTCGGCGGAATAGAGCTTGACGGGTCGCTCCCGCCCGGCGGCTGGCGCTACCTCACGGCGGAAGAGGAGAATATCCTCCGCGGCGAAAGAAAATAAAAAACGCGGACTGTATGGCGCAGACCGCAAAGCATAAAAAGCATAAATAAAATACATTCAGGAGAAAATTATGGACATCTTAAAGACGTTATCCGAGGAGTTCGGTATTCCCGAGGAGCGGGTTTCAAAAACCGTTGAGCTGATAGACGAGGGAAACACCATACCGTTTATAGCAAGATACCGTAAGGAGGTCACCGGGTCTCTTGACGATACAACCCTCCGCGACCTCTTTGACAGACTTACTTATCTTCGTAAACTCGATGAGCGCCGCGGCGAAATATCCTCGCTTATAGAGGCACAGGGGAAGCTTACCCCGGAGATAACTTTCGCCCTCGGAAATGCGAAAACGCTTGTAGAGCTCGAGGACATCTACCGTCCCTATAAGCCGAAGCGCACGACGAGAGCCTCGATAGCGAGGGCAAAGGGGCTCGAGCCCCTCGCGCAGTATATAATGGAACAGCGCGACGAATACGACCCGGCAATAGATGTGTATGCAGAGCAGTTCATATCGACCGAGGAGGGCAAAGAGGTGCCCGATGCCGCCGCCGCTCTTCAGGGCGCGTCCGACATCATAGCGGAGGATATATCGAACGACGCCGAGATGCGTAAGACCCTCCGTGAGTTCACCTTCAATTACGGCTCCCTCACCACAAAGGGAACAACCGAGGAGTACTCGGTATACAGCAATTACTATGATTTCTCCGAGCCGATAAAGAAGCTGCGCGGACACCGCGTCCTCGCCATAAACCGCGGCGAAAAGGAGGAGTTTCTGAAAGTCGCTATCGACCTCTCCGAGGAGGACGCGATAGCACAGATTGTTGCAAAGGTCATAACGAACAAAAAGTCTCCCGCTCTTCCGTACCTCATGGCGACGATAACCGACGCCTATGAGAGACTTCTCTTCCCGGCAATAGAGCGCGAGGTCAGAACAGCCCTCTTTGACGACGCGGCAGAGGGCGCGCTGAAGGTCTTTGCGGAGAACCTCCGTAACCTCCTCCTTGTAGCTCCCTTAAAGGGTAAGACCGTCCTCGGCTACGACCCCGGTTTCAGAACGGGCTGTAAGCTCGCCGTCGTCGACAAGACCGGAAAGGTGCTTGACACCGCGGTAATATATCCGACAGAGCCGAGAAAGGATATAGACGGCTCCCGTGCAAAGGTCCTGAACCTCATAAGAAAATACAATATAGATGTAATATCGATAGGAAACGGCACCGCCTCGCGTGAGTCGGAGAAGTTCATCGCCGATACCCTACGCGACGACAGATGCCCGAAGGGCGTGAAGTATGCGATAGTCTCCGAGGCGGGCGCCTCGGTCTACTCCGCGTCAAAGCAGGGGGCGGAGGAGTTCCCGGACTTCGATGTTACACAGCGCTCCGCCGTCTCGATAGCCCGCCGTATACAGGACCCGCTTGCCGAGCTCGTGAAGATAGAGCCTAAGGCAATAGGGGTAGGGCAGTATCAGCATGATATGAAGCAGGCTCGCCTTGCCGAGGCGCTCGGCGGGGTCGTCGAGGATTGCGTTAACGGCGTCGGCGTAGATGTAAATACGGCGTCCTATTCGCTTCTCTCCTATGTCTCCGGAATAAATCTCACCGCGGCGAAGAACATAGTCGCTTACCGTGAGGAGCACGGAGAGTTTACCTCGAGAAAACAGCTCCTGAAGGTTCCGAAGATAGGAGAAAAGGCGTTTACACAGTGCGCCGGCTTCCTCCGTGTCCCGGGCGCAAAGGAGGTCCTCGATAATACGGGCGTGCACCCGGAGTCGTACGGTATCGCCGATACTCTCCTTGCCCGCTTCGGCTTCGCTGCCGACGATGTAAGAAACAATAACCTCCCGCTCCTGCGCTTCAAGGTTGAGCAGTACGGTAAGGCAAAGCTCGCAAAAGAGCTCGGCTGCGGAGAGCCCACCCTTGAGGATATAATAAAGGAGCTTGAGAAGCCAGGGCGCGATATCCGTGACGACGCCCCCGCGCCTATCCTCTCGACAGATGTTCTTGAGATAACCGACCTGAAGCCGGATATGCAGCTTAACGGCACTGTCAGAAATGTCGTCGACTTCGGTTGCTTTGTCGATATAGGCGTTCACTATGACGGACTTCTCCATATCTCGGAGATGTGCGACAGATATATAAAACACCCGTCGGAGCTCTTCTCGGTCGGCGATGTCATTGAGGTGCGTATAAAGTCGGTTGATGTTGATAAGCACCGTATATCCCTGACGAGAAAGGGAATGGGAGACCCGAAGAAGTAATACCCCGTGTATAAATAAAGGAGGTTTTGTCGCGTGTTCGGATATGTGAAGCCGGATGTCGGAGAGCTCCTCGTGCGTGAGCATGAGTTCTACCGCGCCGCCTATTGCGGCGTCTGCCGGTCCATGAAGGCTCTGACCGGGCTTCTCTCGACTGCCACCCTGACATATGACAGCGTTTTTCTCTCGCTTGTCCGTATGCTCTGGGTGCCGGACGAGGGGATAACGGTGCGGCGCGCGCGCTGCCTTGCCCACCCGATGAAACGGAGGGCAATGCTCGCCCGCAATGAAGCGAGCGACTATACAGCCCGCGTGTTCGCAATCCTCGCATACTATAAAATGCGCGACGACCTCGAGGA
>CALDMI010000241.1 GCA_937914815.1 uncultured Clostridia bacterium | reverse complement strand
GGTAAAGGAAATAATGCGCGTCAACCGCCTGCATCGGGCATTGATAGAATCGCGGGTAAGGGAGCTGTCTATCCACCCGTCACAGCACAGAATGCTGATGTATCTTACACAGGGGAAGTGCACCTCGCAGAAACAGCTCGCCGAGCATTTCGGGATATCGGCGGCGGCGGTCACCGGGACACTGAAAAAGCTTGAAGCCGACGGATATATAAGGCGGCACGAGTTCGGTGAGGACAACCGCATAAACGAGATTGAAATAACCGACGCCGGGAGACTGATAGTCGAGCGTTCGCGTGTTGTGTTCTCGGAGGTTGAGCACGGAATGTTCGCGGGGCTCGATGAGTCGGAGATCGAAAAGCTTATTCTGACGCTCGAACGGGTAAAGTCAAATCTTAATGATCTATCAGATAGTTACAATACAAAGTCAGAAAAGGGGTGTGATGCAACTTGAAAAGATGGTTCAAATACATAAAGCCGTATCTTCCGTATTTCATACTCGGACCGCTATGTATGATAGTGGAGGTCATCGGCGAAATTCTTATGCCGCGTTTTCTTGCCACAATTATAAATATGGGCGAAAATGCGAACCCCGGTGATACCGGAAGTATAATCGGTATATGTGCACTGATGATACTGACGGCTGTTCTTATGATGGCGGGCGGCGTCGGCGGTGCGTATTTCGGAGGTAAGGCATCGGTTAATTTTGCCTCTGACCTGCGGCGTGATGCATATGCCAAAATACAGAGCTATTCATTTGCAAATATCGACAGATTTTCGGCGAGCTCTCTTGTGACGAGACTTACCAACGATGTAACGCAGCTCCAGAATTTTGTGAATATGCTTCTACGTCTCGCTCTCCGTGCACCGGGAATGATGATAGGCGGACTTATAATGGCAATAATTCTGAAGCCCTCGCTTTCGGTTGTTCTCGCCGTGACAATGCCTCTTCTCGTCATTTCGATAGGGATTACTATCTTCTCGGCTTTCGGAAAGTTCGGCGTAATGCAGAAGAAAATCGACGCGCTCAACAGCACAGTGCGCGAGAATGTCACAAATGTAAGAGTCGTAAAATCCTTTGTTCGCGAAGACTATGAAGTGTCAAAATTTGAAACCGCAAACCGCAATCTCAAGGATGCCGGCATGCGCGCCATGAAGATAATGATAATCACATCACCTATTCTGAACTTCTTCATGTATGCGACGATTATCGCCGTTGTATGGTTCGGGCACGGAATAGTGCTCGACGGAGGTATGGAGATAGGCGACCTTTCGGCGTTTATAACATATGTAAACCAGATACTGATGTCGCTCATGATGGTTGCGTTCCTGCTTATGACGTCGTCGCGCGCCATGGCATCGGGAAAGAGAATTTGCGAGGTTCTTGACGAAAAGCTCGACTTATCAGATGAAAATGCCGCATGTCCCGATAAAACAGTGGAACGCGGTGATATAGACTTCAGAAATGTTTCCTTCAGATATTATAAAAACAGCGAAGGAGAGGTTCTGAAAAACATAAATCTCCATATTCCCGCCGGAACAACGCTCGGCATAATCGGCTCGACGGGAAGCGGAAAAACGACACTTGTCTCGCTGATACCGCGACTCTATGATACGGATGACGGAGCTGTGCTTGTTGATGGTACGGATGTACGCGACTACTCGCTCCGCCACCTGCGCGACGGTATCGGTATGGTACTGCAGAAGAACACGCTGTTCTCCGGAACAATAAAAGAAAATCTGCGCTGGGGAGATGAAAACGCGACAGATGAGGAGATTAAAACAGCGTCAGAACATGCGGCGGCGGACAAATTCGTGTCAACCTTCAAAGACGGATATGATACCGTTATCGAAAAGGGCGGCGCCAATGTCTCCGGCGGGCAGAAGCAGCGTCTCTGTATCGCGCGCGCACTTCTCAAAAAGCCTAAGGTACTGATACTCGACGACTCAACAAGCGCGGTAGACACAGCAACGGAGCGGCAGATACGCGATGCATTCCGTGAGGATCTACCGGATTGCACCAAGATAATAATTGCACAGCGCATATCGTCGGTCAGGGACGCCGATATGATAGTTGTAATGGACGAGGGGCAGATAACCGGTGTCGGGACTCATGATGAACTCATGCAGAATAACGCTGAATACCAGGAAATCTACTCCTCACAGATGGACAGAAAGGAGGCGTGACGCATGGCAAGAACACTAGAAGAGCTTCAAAAAAGATATAACAGCGACCTGCTGACCTCCGGCGCCCGTCGCGGTCCGGGTCCGGGAGGCAGACATGGCCCCGGGGTGAGAGGCGGAGGAAAACCGCAAAACGCACGTAAAACCATAGGCAGACTGCTGAAATATATAGGAAAATACAAATTCAGACTCGTCGGCGTATTCTTTCTTATGCTGCTGACTACGGTCACATCGCTTTGCGGCTCATATATGCTCGCGCCGATAATAAACCGTATTTCATATGAAGTCACCGGCAAGATGCCGGAATACAGCATGACAGAGAAAATAGCGGACGACCTGCTTCTGAAAATCATAGGATTTGAAAATCCGGGGATAGAAACATATGTGTTCACCGCTGTCTGTGTGCTTGCGGTCATATACATCGTCTCAATACTGTCATCATATCTTCAGGCACGGTTTATGCTGACAATTTCGCAAAACTCCATTGAAGCACTGCGAAACGACCTCTTCTCAAAATTGCAGACTCTCCCGGTAAAGTATTACGACGGACACCCTACGGGCGAGATAATGAGCCGGTTTACAAATGATATAGATAATATCGATGTCATGCTGAACAACTCGCTTACTTCAATAGTGAGCGGCGTGATAACCATTATCGGCACATTTCTCTTCATGATAACTACAAGTCTGTGGCTGACCCTTGTAACAGTACTTTTTGTCCCGCTTTTCATGTTCCTCGGTAATATCATTGCAAAGCGCTCATCGAAGTATTATATAAGCCAGCAGGCGGCAATAGGTGCCGTAAACGGCTATATCGAGGAAACTGTAAGCGGGCAGAAGGTTGTAAAGGTGTTCAACCATGAGGAAGTATGTGAGGAGGAGT
>CALDMI010000240.1 GCA_937914815.1 uncultured Clostridia bacterium | reverse complement strand
GGAGAGAGGCTATCAGGTGTGTGGGTCCGTAGTTGTGTATTATAAGGTCATGAACACCGAGCGCCTCCGGGTGACGGGCTATCACCGCCTTGATTTTTTCCACAACATCATCAAGAGGAGCTTCGCCGAGAATTGAGTTTTTGGTTTCGTTCAGAAGCTTTATTCCTCCGAAAATAATAAGGCAGGAGACCACCGTTCCTACTATGGCATCGAGAAGGTGGAAACCGGTGAAGCGGATTATTATTGAGCATATAAGCACGGCGGAGGTGGAGAGGCAGTCGGAAAAAGAATCCATTGCCGAGGCACGGAGAACCTCGGACTTGATTTTTTTGCCGAGGCTCTGATAGAAAAAGCCGAGCAACAGCTTCATAAGAACCGAGACAACAAGTATTACTATAGTTATAAATCCGAAGTCCGGCGTTTCGTGCTCTCCTATACCGGCAAGCACCTTTACGGAATTTATAAATGTTTCCGCACCTACGACCACTATAATGAAGGACACTATCATCGAGGCGACATATTCGAGTCTCTGATGACCGAATGGGTGCGCTCTGTCGGCTGGCTTTTCGGACATGCGGAAGGTTATAAGAGTTATAATAGAGGACGCTGCGTCGGATATGTTATTCATTGCATCTGCAGTAATGGCGACAGAGCCGGAGAGAATACCGAATGTCAGCTTCATAGCGGAGAGCAGAAGATTGACCGTTATTCCGACCGCGCCCGCGGCGCTCCCGCACTTTTTCCGTATTTCATCTTCGCTGCGCTGTTTTTTACCGCAGAACAGCCTGATAAGTAAATCAGTCATTTCGTTTACCCGATTCTGAATTTTTACTTTACAATTACAATTATATGTGATAGAATATGTTCTGCAAACGGTCTATGCTGTCTGTCGGAGGTACCATTTGAATATTTATACCTATACACCGGATTCATGCCAGTATGTCGAGCTCTATAATGAGCTGATGTTCAATATAGCAACCGCGAGAGCGTCGGGATGCGAGCTCGCAATCTTTTCGTATGCAAAAAGCAACGAGAAAATCAAAAAGAGAATAACCAACTGCAGAAAGATACTGCGGCTTCTGAAAGGACGGGGCATGATACAGCTCTATATTCAAGACAGCGAGCTTGACGGCACAACAACCGTTGCGGAGTATGTCAGAAACAAATACCCTGATATCAAATCACTGCCGGAGTGTTCCGACAGTGACTATACATACATATTCATTAAAATATGACCTGATACAGCGAAAGGTTGCCCTACGGATACCCGGGGCAACCTTTTCGTTTCTATCAGCACAAAATCAGTTGTGCGAAGCTTCGAGGTATTTCACAACATCGCCGACCGTGACAAAATTGTGCAGTTCCTCATCGTCTATGACAATATTGAATTCTTCTTCGCAGGTGATTACGAGATCAGCAAGCTCAAGTGAATTTATGTTGAGATCTGCGGAAAGTTCCGCGTCCATCGTAACATCATCCGGATTAACACCGAGTTCTTCCACGAGCAGTTTTTTGACCTTCTCGAACATAACAACCCTCCTTTTCAAAGATTGGCTTGAAAAATTAACACCTTTGCAATAATACTATAACATCTTCGCTTTGTCAAGTACTTTTGCTAAAATAGGGCAATGTGTACAAAAAGTGCGGTGTACCTTTGCACATTTTAATGTGAAAAAATGCAATGCACATGACAATTATATCGTATCACAGGGCAAAAAATGACAAAACGGGTCAAATGACCCGTTTACAATATGGGGTGAGATACGGGAATTGAACCCGTGACCTCCAGAGCCACAATCTGGCGCTCTACCAACTAAGCTAATCCCACCATAGTGATAAATATGAAGTTCTGTGGCGCGCCTTGAGGGACTCGAACCCCCGACCTACTGCTTAGAAGGCAGTTGCTCTATCCAGCTGAGCTAAAGGCGCAAGCTGACAACAGGAAGTATTATAGCAGACGGAGGTGTTTTTGTCAATACACTTTAAGAAAAAAACGACTTATTTTTTGCAAATGAGCTTGACGCCCTCGATGGCGACAACCTTAAGCTTGTCTCCTACTTCAAAAACATCGCCGTCACCGACCCCGCGCGCAGACCATATCTCGCCATGCACCTTAGCCTCGCCGCGCCCGGCATATGTATCTATCCGCTCCGTGACAATACAACAGGAGCCGACGGCAGAGGAGATTCCACCCGTTTCTTTTTTTCTGAAAAGCTTTCTGAACAATCCGGACATAATAGCGACCTTTCGAAGCCTACAATAAATACCTGAAATATTCTATCATATCGTGACGAATTTGTCAATCTTTTTTTGAAGCTCTTACAAAATGCGGGCGCGATTTGTTGACACAGATAAAAAGGATTGCCACGGTTGTGCGCAGAGCATTGTTATTGCTCTTTTGCGGTTAGTGCGGCAATCCTTTAAGTCCCGTATATATTTGAGTGTTATCCCGCTGCTTCGAGCGGCGCGGTGTCTGCGCCCGGCGGAGTGATTTCCGCCAAAGCTGTCGAACTGTTGTCAGAGTCTTTTGTAACCGTGAGTTCGATTTTTCCGTTTCTTTCATCCGCACATACCGTAGCTCCTTTGCTGAGCTTTCCGGAGAAAAACATCTCGGAAATCGGATTTTCAAGTTCGTTTATGATTATCCGCTTTATAGGTCTGGCTCCGAACGGACTGCTACGGCATTTCTCGGCTATGAGTTGTGGAACGGTTGCGGAGAACGAAAGCTTCACTCCGCGTTGAGAGATCCTTTTTGCTAACTCATTAAGCTGCAGGCTTGCTATTTTGCAGAGCGAAGTTATCGAAAGTGGCGCAAAACGGATAACTTCATCGATGCGCCCGAGAAATTCGGGAGAAAAATGCTTTTTGAGCTTTTCGCGGAGATCACTGTCGTCTCTGACCTCGTCATTCGT
>CALDMI010000239.1 GCA_937914815.1 uncultured Clostridia bacterium | reverse complement strand
TTATAATATGCGGCAGAGTTTTTGACAGAACTACCGCCGTATCTCCGATGGGCAGAGATTTCAGTATCCAGAGGTTCCGCCCCTCGAGCGAGAGGGCGCAGGAGGATATATCGCACATCGATGAGAGGACGATGACGACCGCGATGCCGAGGACGCCCAATATGCCCGACGGGGAGGATGAGAGACCCATGTTCCCTGCCATTTCGGCGATAATCTCACGGAGAATATCCGCCTTTATGAGGGCGATAATTGAAATAACAACGGAGAACACAAGCCCGACTCCGCAATTAACGATGTATGCGGCGGAGCCGAAGAAGCGGGATATTTCCTTTGAGACGAGCGCCACGAGAACCGGCTTTTCATGCACTGCCGTCTTTGCTCCCGTGCTCCTCTTCCGGGTTGCCGCGCCGGGAGACTGTATCATGCGGAAGTAATTCTTCGATATTATCGCAAAGACCGCGGCAGTGACAAGGAGCGCGCCGAGGACGAAGATAATGAAATTCAGCGGTCTGCCCGCGGCGGCGAGCCCTAACTGACGCAGGAACGAGAACGACTCTTCGACCGCGTCCGGATTCTCCTCCGCCCCGCCGAGTATGCCGTCCGAACTTATGAATTTATAATAGACGACGAAATAAAGCGCGATAAAAATCATCCATATTATCGCGGTTACAATCGAGCGATTTTTAAGTTTCGCGGCGATTTTTGCTATCACAAATCCGACAATCGCCGAGAGCGCCGTCGCCGGCAGGGGGAGTATCAGAAATGTGACGAACGCAGAGAGAAGTGAGAGCGGCGCGCCGCCGAGGACGGCATAAAGAACGAGCACCGGCAGAGCTATCACCGCAGTCTCGACATAATTGAAGATAAGGACGACGGCGACGCGCGCGGTGATTATATCCCGCGCCTTTATCGGCATGGAGAGCAGGAGCTCATTATCCTTGCATTCAAAGAGGACGCCTTTTGTCTCGATAGTACCGAAGATAAAGACTATCGAAAAGGCGGCAAGCATGAATATGCCGAAATAGAGCCAATCGCTCCTCCCTATGAACACTGTGCCGAGGGAGAATGCGGTGGTCGCAGAGAGCATTAAGAACATGAGTATCAGAAAGGCGTAGAGTGCCGCGACAAGCGCCACCCTTCCGGTGCTCTTTTCGTAGGTCCCGTTCTTCCCCCGCTTTCCGTTTGCAATTCCGGAAATAAATGAGCGGAAGTAGACGGAGATAAGGCTCTTTATCATTCCCCGTCCCCCTCAAGCTCGAGGAACACTTCTTCGAGCGACTCGTTTCCGCGGACCTCATCCATAGGTCCGGTGATTACGAGCTTTCCGTTCTTTATTATTGCCACCTTATCGCATATCTTTTCCGCGACATCGAGAACATGCGTCGAAAAGAGTATTGCACCGCCGCCGGCGCAATGCTCACGCATCATTTCTTTTAATGTGAAGGACGCCTTCGGGTCGAGACCTACAAACGGTTCGTCCATGAGGATAAGGCGGGGGCTGTGGAGCCATGCGGAGATTATGGCGAGCTTTTGCTTCATTCCGTGGGAATAGGAGCCTATCGGCTGGGAGAGGTCTTTTGTAAGCGAAAATCTCTCTGCAAGGTCGGCTATGCGTGCGCGGCGCTCCTCTGTGCCGACGCCGTAGACATCGGCTATGAAATTCAGGAATTTCTCCCCGGTCAGGAAATCGTAGAGGTCGGGATTATCGGGAAGGTAGGAGAGAATGAGCTTACATTCGAGCGGGCGCTCCTTTATCGACATGCCATTGATAAGTATATCGCCCCCGTCGAAATCTATAAGTCCGACGCACGCCTTCAGCGTTGTGGTTTTTCCGGCGCCGTTATGCCCTATGAAGGCGCATATTTCTCCCGGCGCTATTGAGAGCGAGAGGTTATCGACGGCGCATTTTTCGCCGTATTTTTTCGTGAATGATCTGATTTGCAGCATTAAAGGCTGTCCTCCGGTGTAATATTATTTTCGGGTCACATAAGCCCCCGCGGGGCTGTACGAGAGATTATATCACACACGCGTATAAATGTCAACAATTGCGCGTGCATATACGCGAAAATATATAGGGGCGGGACAAGTGAATAATCCGCGCCGGACATTCATATAAATATACAAAAAGGAAGGCGGAAAAAATTATGAAAAAACTGCTGCGTTATGTGATATCTGTTCTCATCGCCCTCGGCGTCGGTGGGCTGTCAGCCCTTATTGTCGGGGACGGCACAAAGATTTACGGAGAGCTGTTGCTCCCTCCGCTCGCTCCCCCGTCGTGGCTCTTCCCCGTTATGTGGTCGCTCCTCTATGTTCTGATGGGCATAACGGCGGCTATGATATACGGAAAGCGGCGGGAAATGCCGAAAAAGGTCAGCGACGCGCTGTATTCCTATGCCATATCCCTTGTTGTCAATTTCTCATGGAGTATATTCTTTTTCCGGTTTGGCTCGTTCCTCTTCGCTTTCATATGGCTGCTGTTTCTGCTCTTTACAGTCTGCCGGACGGCTGTTGAATATGGGAGGATATCGAAGGTCGCGGAATATTTACAGATACCCTACATTATCTGGCTCCTCTTTGC
>CALDMI010000238.1 GCA_937914815.1 uncultured Clostridia bacterium | reverse complement strand
CTCCGAATCTGAAGATGTATACACCCTTGACAGCCGCTCTCTGAGTTACGGTCGTATTCGTCATAGAGATGTTGACAACCGACTCGTTGAAGAGCCACATAAAGTTGTTGCTCTCGGTGATAACGTCGGTATTGTCAATCCGTATATCACCGCCGTATATCCAGATAAGCCTTGCTCCTCCGGCAGAGGTGGTCACGGAAAGACCGTCTATCTGAAGACCCGCCTTGAGGTCGGCGCTGTTCTCTCCGACGTAGGCAAGCGCCTTGTTTTCGGCAAGGTCTATTGAGCTGTTCTCTGCATCTATTATAAGTTTGGAGCCTGCCTCAATTTTGAAGAGCACCTCCGCGCCCGTAGCCGTGATCTTGTTGTTCTTCAGCACGAGCGTTACTGTCTTGAGATCCTTCAGCTCCGCAACGTCGATGGTGTCTGTCGTAATATTGTCAAACAGAGGCTTTACGGTGTCGCCGTCCTCGGCGAGCGCAAGCGCATCCTTAAGGGAATTTGCCTTTCCGCGCTCTATGTCATCGGCGCCGTAGACGCCCCAGCACTCGTCGGTGCTCTCTGCCCCGGTGGTAGCGTCTGCCGACGCGCCGAAGGCAAACAGGCATCCCACGATAAGTGCGAAGACGAAAAGCGGGATAAGAATTTTGAAAGCTTTTTTCATTTTTCTGCCCTTTCTGTTTTTTATTTTTTGGGTGGCGGTCATGCCTGCGGGCGCGGATAACCTGCCCTCCGCGCACGACCATAATTATTATATACTATCTTTTCCTTGTTGTCTATTCACATTTTCAACGAATTAGAGCCCGCCGCTTTGTGCGCCTTTTACAATATAGGAAAGAAAAAATGCAAAATCTGTAATCTCACCCGGGAGAATGGCAAAAAGTACGCGGTGTAGCAAACAAATTGCCGCATGGCAAATACTCACCATGCGGCAATGCGGTATCGTTTATTTTAGTTACAGCTCAAGTATCCTGTCAAGCTCGCAGGTCTCAAGCTTTTCCTTCGCGCCGACGACGCAGACCGCGCCGTCCTTTATCATTCTGTCGAGCGTATCGGCAAACCTCGCTATGTCCTCCGGCTTGCACTCTATGAGCTCGCGGCGGAGGCGGCAATCATCCTCATACGTGCGCCCGGTCAGCTCCTTTGTCGTCGAGAGCTCGCCCGCCGCGCGCGGAGAAAGCAGCGGATCCGTCACGCCGACGGCGCCTATTATATACTTTGTCAGCGCCCTGCCGGAGGCGGCGAACTCGCGTAAGAAGTCCGCGCCCTTGGCATAACAGCCGAGGGTGCGCGCCGGGGACGGGTCGCGGTAGGAATAGAGCATCGCGTCACGGCTGCCGGCGCGGAGAATAAGCCCGACGCCGTAGGCGCCGCCCTGCACGCGGACGACATTCCAGAGATATTCATAATTTAAGATGTTGCGCGCTCCCTGTCCCGCCCCGTCGAACGGTACGCCGAGGGTACGGAGGTTCGAGCCCTCGAGCGCAAAGGCAATCTGCGCGGGGATAGCTATTCCGGCGCGCTCTTTTTTGAGCGGCACTATACCGCAGGCGGGCACCTTTTCCCCGCTTATTGATACACGGGATATGATATCGCGCTCAAATCCGGCTCCGTCGTCACTCGTCAGCGAGACCGTAAGTCTCTCCTTCGTAAAGACGCGCTTTGCAATATCGGCGAGCATTTTTGACAACTTTTCTTTACGATTGTCGAAGTTCTTATCCCACGCTTTAAGGACCGCGTAAGC
>CALDMI010000237.1 GCA_937914815.1 uncultured Clostridia bacterium | reverse complement strand
GGTGGCTGTCGCCGCGATACTCATTCTTCCGGCGGCGGGTCTACTCACCGTGTCCGCAGAGGCGGCGGAGCAGATACGCGCGGAGAGCGCGGTCAACACAGAGGGGAGCGCCACTGCGGCAGTCCCCCTCGAGGGCGAGGTCACGGACGGCGGGACCGGGGACGGAGAGACGACTCTTACATTCCTTGAACTTTACGACGAAATTCTGAAGCCGATATATGACTCCCCGGTAATAACCGTAGTCAATAAATGCGGCGGAGACGCGGTGATGAGCGCGTTCTGTACGGACGGCGCGGGAGATGACAAGACCGACATGCGCGAGGGCATCGTCGCCATAATAGGTGTGGTGAACGACGCCTCCGGCATGAACGGCATGGATATGCAGAAGCTCACCGACGAGGACAAGGCGAAGATAGACGCCCTGATAGCGCGGATAGAGCGCTCGGATTATCTCTCCTCGGTCGTTGCGGGCTTTATCCGCGGAATTGCGGTAGCCGTCGACAGCGGGTACCTTGTAGTGCAGGGCGAGGAGCCCTACAAGGGAATAATGGAGTCCGGCATAGCCGTCTTCCGCGACACGAACGAGAGTACCCTTCATGCAGACCTTAAAACCATACGCGATGTCTACTTTCTCATGTCTGACGAGGACGTTGTGCTCGCTCTCGCGGGGGCGGAGGGCGCCATGAGCATGGAGGACGCGCTCGCACAGACGGATGAGGACGGCAATACCGTTATCCGCCGCGTTACCGCTATGCTGAACGAGAACGAGCATACAAAGAGCCTCACCGGGGTTCTCACGAGAGTCTCGGTCTCAATAATGGCAAAGGCGTATGGCGACGGTCTCGGCATTGACGCCGAGGAGACATACGAGAATGTGAAGTCCGGGCTCTCAAAGATTTCGGAGATAGACAAGGACCTCACGGACGAGCAATATACAGCCGAGGTCGCCTCGACAATAGACACAACTCTCCGGGACAGCGATATAGACCTTGAGCCCGAGGTGGTCGACGAGATGGCGAAGTACGTTACCGAGAATTACAAGGAGGAGCTCGACGGCGAGCTCACCGACGAGGAGCTCGATGACATAATCATCTCCTACTACGACGCATATCTCAAGACAAAGAATAATGCGTAAACAATAGTTTACATAAAAGCAGGGCTGCTCCGGTACAATTTATCTCGGGCAGCCCTTTTTGAAAAGCTGTATTTCAAAAAAATATAACGGAGGCAGACTATGAAAAAGGTGCTTTCACTTGTTATTCTTGCGTCTCTCATTCTCGGGACGATGCTCTCCGCCGGGTGCGCGGTGCGCATTTCGGCAGAGGATATGACGGAGGGGTACACGGGGCGCGGGGGCGTCGGCAAAGAGATCGACGCGCACTTTACCTCGGCTGTCACAGACCTTGCCGTCCGGCTGTTCCGGGCGTCATACACCGCCGGGGAACGCGGGTGCATTTCTCCGCTTTCGCTTCTTTCCGCGCTCGCAATGTGTGAAAACGGGGCGGCGGGCAACACGCTCTCGCAGTTTGAGGAGCTGTTCGGTCTCACGGCGGATGAGCTGAACGGATATATGTATACCTATCTTAACAGCATCACATCTTCGGAAAAGGTGAAATTCAGCACCGCAAACTCCATATGGCTCCGGAACGACTTTATACCGACCCCGTCGTTTCTGCAGAGCAATGCGGACTACTATTCCGCGGCTGTCTATCGCTCCGACTTCGGGACGAGGGCTGTGGATGACATAAACGAATGGGTAAGACTGAACACCGACGGCATTATCAAAAAGACAATCGATTCGATCCCGGACACAGCCGTGTTCTATCTCATAAACGCGACGGTTTTTGACGCCGAGTGGGCAACCGTGTATGAAAAATACCAGGTTTCCGACGGTACCTTTACATCGTACACGGGGATGCGGCGCACCGTGCGCATGATGCGCTCCGACGAGCATAAGTACATCTCCGGCGACGGGGTCACCGGATTTATGAAGTATTACTCCGGCGGCAGATACGCCCTCGCGGCGCTCCTCCCGGACTCGGATATTGACGGATTTATAAACGGACTCGACGGCGATACCCTCGGCGCGCTCATATCCGGGGCAGAGGGCGGTATAGTGCATGCGACGATGCCGCGCTTCTCATTCGGCTCGGATTATGAAATGAGCGGCGCGCTCCGCGCCCTCGGACTCACCGACGCGTTCTCGGAGAGCGCGGACTTCTCCGCCCTTGGCGCGACGGAAAATGCCGACGCCGCATATATTGCGAGCGTCATTCACAAGACGGATATAACCGTAGACGAGCGTGGGACGCGCGCGGGCGCTGTAACAGTTATACGCGGCGACGCCATGGCGGCAGACCCCTCTCTCGCAAAGACCGTGACGCTTGACCGTCCGTTTGTCTTTGTGATAGTTGACACCGAGACCGGATTTCCGGTATTTATGGGAGTTGTCACCGATCTTTGAGCCGTAAGAAACGCGGCTGCCCTTCGGTAGCGGCACGGCAGTTCTTTTGAGGCGACGCGGCAACCGTTTGCTCCGTGACGGTACCCCGTGTACGGTTTTTGGGAGAATACTGTAGCTTTTTTGGAGGCGGGCAATGATATATATAACCGGGGACACACACGGCGAGCGGGCGAGGATCTCACCCGCGGGTATTCCGGGGGAGGAAAGCTTCGGCGCCGGCGATACGCTTATTATCTGCGGCGATTTCGGATATCTTCTCTCCGGCGAGACGGGTGAGCGGGATTTCCTTGACGCGCTCGGGAAGAAGCCCTACACGATATGTTTTCTTGACGGGAACCATGAGAATTTCCCGCTTATCTTCTCATACCCGAAGGAGGAGTGGCACGGCGGCTATGCCCACAGGATAAGAAAGAACATCTTTCATCTCATGCGCGGGCAGGTATTCGACATATCGGGGTACCGGTTCTTCGTCATGGGCGGTGGTTACAGCCGCGACAGGTACACGCGCATCGAGGGGAGATCCTGGTGGGCAGAGGAGCTGCCGGACAATGACGAATACCGGGAGGCGACGCATAATCTTTCCGAGGTCGGAATGAAGGTTGACTATATTCTGACGCACACCGCGCCGCGCGAGGTTATACGGAGAATGGGCGGCTTTCCCGATCCGCACGAGGCGGAGCTGACGGGCTTTCTCGAATGGGTGATGCACGAGGTTGACTTCCGGCGGTGGTTTTTCGGTCACTGGCACACCGACAAAGAGGTTTACGGAAAATTCCGCGCGCTCTGGTTCGATGTTGAAACTATCCCGGAAAAGAACGAAAAAAGCGTTGATTTTCTCCGCTAACTTGCGTGAAATACAACTTCGCGGAGAAAAATAGGCTTTTTGTAACGCGAGCACAGGCTTCCCAAAAAAGCAAAACAATGTTGTAACCCCTTATAACCCCTTGACAAGTTCGAATAAAGGGGTTATACACACGAAACACCGGAGACCGGGTGGGCATGCAAATTCAGCTCCGCGTACCGGCAATAAGCGCCGTATTCCGGAAAATTTGACATTTTCGTTCAGATGTGCTATAATGCGTTCACGGTGCGCCCGAGAGACGGAATTTTATGAACAGGTGGTGGCGCAGTGCGCGGCGTGCCGCGCGGGAGGAAATTTTTTAATGGAGCTTACAAGAAAACAGTTTGATATTCTGTCGATAATGGCTACCGCAAAGGGGAAGATGAGCCAGAGACAGCTCGAGGAGCTGTCGGGACACTCGCTCGGCACGGTCAACCGGGTGACAAAGGAACTGCTCGCCCTCGGGTATATCCGCGACGGCGTGATAACCGACAGCGGCTACAACGCCCTCGAGCCCTATCGCGCAAAGAAGGCTATATTCATCGCCGCCGGGTTCGGTAGCCGGATGGTGCCCGTTACGCTCAACACGCCGAAGCCGCTTATACGCGTCAACGGCAAGAGAATAGTAGACACTCTTATCGACGCCTGCCTCGAAAACGGGATAAGCGAGATATATATCGTCCGCGGCTACCTTGCAGAACAGTTTGATCAGCTCCTCTACAAGTACCCGATGATAAAATTTCTTGAGAACCCGTCGTATAACGAGGCAAACAACATAGGCTCCGCAATGGTCGCGCGCTATATGCTCCAGAACGCCTATGTTTTTGAGTCGGACCTCATAATTTCAAATCCGTCGATTATAAAGAAGTATCACTACAACTCGGATGTGCTCGGCATATGGAAGGAGAGAACCGACGACTGGTGCCTCGATGTCGACAAGGACGGCTTTGTCATAGATGAAAAGGTCGGCGGACTGAATACCTATCAGATGGTCGGCATCTACTACTTCAACGCGGCAGACGGCGCGAAGCTCTCCGAGCATATAAAGGAGGCATACCTTGCGCCGGGCGGCAAGGAGAGGTACTGGGAGACGGTGCCGAACCTCGTCTACAAGGGGCAGTACAAGATTGAGGTGCGCCCCTGCCTTGACTCGGATATTGTTGAGATAGACACCTTCCGGGAGCTGAAAAGCATTGACAAAACATACGATGTCTGAGAGGGACAAAAATGAGCGAAAATAAACAGGCGGGGCTTCAGAGACATCTGAGCCCCGTATCGGTCTGGGCGATAGCCTTCGGCTGTATTATCGGCTGGGGCTCTTTTATAAACCCCGGGAAGAAGTTTCTTCCCAATTCCGGCGTCGCCGGCACGGCGATTGCCATGCTCCTCGGCGCGCTCGTAATGGTGATAATCGCGTTCTCCTATGCATACATGGTGCCGAAATATCCTATGGCGGGCGGGGAGTTCACATTTTCCAAAATGTGCTT